>DHOX01000091.1:37369-41797 GCA_002409785.1 Prevotella sp. UBA5379
AATATAATCAACGGCTCTCACAGCTCCTGTGACTACACGGTGATAGTAATTCTTCTCCGGATGACAAATATTTACGTCCCAATAATTATGTAAAGCTCCGCCCAGCAAGCGGTCATACACGACCTGAGGCAGGGTGACGGGAATACCATGGATACCTATCTCCAATACGATGCACTTACCGTCAGCTGTATAGGTGTCCCCACTATAAGGACGGCATCCTGCACCCGGCACTCTCAGCAGCGCCGGATATTTCCCTGGACGGACTGGCACCGAGAGGATACCGTAAATCCGGGAGTCAGGACGGTCATTCACAAAACTCACTTCATAGACATGATCCAGGTCTGTGCAACGATCAGGCAACAACTTGACTCTAGGGCAGAGATCATTTTCCCTGGCCTTTTTCAAAGCTTCAGCCCAATAGCTGTCAAAATCCTTCGGGCACTGCGTAAAAGGCACTATCTTCTCCGGAGAAAAAGCGGCAGTACAAAGTCCCTCATATTTCCTGCCATTGACAGAAGCCGTAACCTTCAGACGGTAGAACCCAGGGTGCTTCATCCTTCCCGTCCACTGCATCTCGCCATTCTTCAATACCGCTGTGTTCCTGACATCAGGATAGCAGACCGGACCCGCTTCATAATTAACATGTACACCATGCAAGGGAGTTCCGGATCTCAGGACATGAATGGCAAAAATTGCCTTCTCACCGACTTTGTAGTTCCAGTCCTCATGATCAGGGGTAACCACCACCACGATATTGTTCCCTCGAACCTGAGCCATTACAGGAACTGCAAGCAGCAGGAATGCTCCTAAAAGGAGGAGACAATAGAGTTTTATGGACGGTAAATACTTCCTCATTTATGTGGTTTTTAGATAGTGCAAAGTTAAAGGAAAAGTATGAAAGGATATGATACTTTTATAGCCAATGCCAACACTTTCCCTTTCTGTTCCCGTTATTTCTCTAAATTATACCCGTTTCCCTGTGCTCTGCGATCCACAGGCCAACGGTCTTCACGAATCAAGAAATTCCGCCAGAGAATTCTCCGGCCACAATTCATCGAGGAATCAAGCCATAAGTACCTTCAAGCCCCCACAAGATGATCAGAAATGATTCTGTCATCTTATGGGGGCCAGCTGTTCAAAAGAAGGACCCTTTTCAAGGGAATTGCTATTCCTACCGGACGATCGTATTCACTCTGCGGTCACTCATAATCTCCCTTCCGGCCTTTCTGAAGTCAAAATTGATTTTCGTTTTTGTAAAATCAGGGATATTATACGAATAGACGCTTTCTCCATAATACTTCCCGGGATTTTTCTGAGGAAGCAGGAAAGGTTTGGAGACATGCCCTTGAGCATCAATACTGGCAAGATAGAGACGAGTATACAATCCGTTCCCTCTCCGACTGGAAAAGACAAACCAATGACTGTTGATATTCCAGTTATGGAATGACTCCGTCTGGTTTGAGTTCACTTCATTCAGCATCCTCACCTTGCCGGTACGCAAATCCAGCAATCCTAAATCAGCCTCCTTGTGCCAGATCGGAAAACAGCCATAATCAGAAAATGTGAACATGATATATTTCCCGTCGTATGAAGGACGCGGGAAAGTAAGGCTCTTGCCCATTTTCCGTGCGTTTACAATCGTATCCACACGATTGCCAAAAGTTCCGTCAGAAGGGTTAAAAGAAATTTTACAAAGGTTATACCTTACTTTCTGATACCCCTCCGGTATTGGTTCCGCTTGTGAAGAACAGAAATAAAGCGTTTTCCCATCCGGTGAAAAGGCCGGATAGGTCTCAAAATGGTCAGGAGTCATCAAGAGAGAATCCAGGAGGAGCTGATGTGTTTCCGGTTCGTAGACCAAGACATCAGAAGCCTGGTCAAAAACTTCTATACGTTCATTACGGACGGCATGAAAACTCTGATGGGTCTTGTTCGTCGAATAAGCGCAATATTTTCCACTCGGATGCCAGTAAGGGTAAACAAGAGAGCCATGCAGGGAATCATTCTTGGCTTTCAACCATTCCATCCGTCCATTGATGTCTATCAGAGTAGCCCCATGAGAGCCCCTGATATGAAACGTAAATTCATGAGGATCGGTCCGGTTGGAAGTATGACAATTCATACAGGCCCCGGGGACATCCGTATTCTCAAGGATAGCTGATTCATCGTAATTGGAAAGGTCCCTTTGATAGATGCCCATCTTACTGTAAACCTCGTATCCGGGAGCAATCTTACGGTAAGTGAGTCCATATTCATCCAAGGCATACGGGCTGACCTTCATCTCAAAGCTCCGGTATTGTACCCATTTGCCCTTATTCTCTATACAGACCGTAAAGAGGAGTTTTCCCCCCTTATTCTCTTCCGTCAGGTGATGCCAGTCCTTGACGTCAAACTCCGCGACACTTCCATTGGAATGAAGCTCTCCGCCTTTGGATCCTTTCACCACCACATCCATACACTCAAAACGACCGCCACAGTAATTAAAATCCAACGGGGCAATATCTACAGGAATCGTCACCCCCGCATAATCAGGATAGATAGGAGGAAGCTGATTTTTCCTTGACGGATGATCAGGAAAAGAATGACAGGCTGTCAACAAGAACACAGCTGAGGTCAATATTAAGAATATCTTTTTCATCGATTATGTGTTTCTAAAGAATTGAACATCTATTTCTTACAAAGCAGATAACTCCAGTAGGTCCCGCCCATCTTCCCCGTCACCAGACCGGGATCATGTGGATTCGCGATATAAGCCCGTGCAAAATCCGTTACATCATTACACACTTCCGGGGTAACACTGTAAGGAATGCCCTCAAAACTTGTATGTGACTGAGTCCAGAGGTACGCCAGCACCTCCTGGTAAGAACGTGGGATTTCCGTATAACCGACAAAGCGTCCCAAAGGATAATATTTCTGGAATCCCTGCAGATTCCTTTCCAGCATCTGCCAGGCCATTAAATATTCGTATGCCATCCTGTTTTTCAAGTTATGGGCAAAGAGAAGACCAAACATCTGGTCCATCTGTGATTCACTGAAAAGGAAATCTTTTGTAAAACGAAAGCTCCTTAATTTCCGCCATTCCGGATTGGCCTCTACTTTTCTATCATGGTAAAGGCATGTCAGCGCATCATCGGCCCACTTTCTATAGAAAAGGGTCTGCCTGAGTCTTGCCAAAAACTTTGCAGCTATCTGATATTGTCCGTTAATGAGCTCACATTCCGCCATTCTCTGATAACAACGGGAACTTTTCCGATAATTGGGGATAGCCTCCTGCGCTTCAAAAGCATAACGCTCTGCACTGTTGACCATTCCCATCTGATAGAAGATCTCACTGGTCGGAAGAGGAGTGGTAAAATCCCGTTGGAATGCAGGTACCAGTCCTTCTACCCCATTCTGGTAAAAGTTGAACATCCTGTCCGGCAGGGATCCTTCCATTTCCAGGGCCAGATTCACACAAGAGACACCCATCGGAGTGGTCGGCTGATGCTTTTCAGCTCTGCTGATGATCTCCTCCCACTGATGTGTCCTGACCAGATAGTCAGTTTCCATCAAGCGGTATTTCACAGGATCAAAGCCACCTCTGATCAAGAAAAATCCTCCTATGACAAGGACCACCATAATGCCTCCTTCCACCCGGCCTGATCTCCTGACGCAAGGCAAACGATAAAGGACTATCGGGAAAATAGCAAATAAGACCATCAGGACCAACTGCATATAAGGTATAACCGACGGGAAACGGTAATAATTGATTCCAATGAACAACCGGTATAACGGATAATGCAAGAACTGTGCACACAGAAGAACTATCAAGACAGCATAAAGGATACTCAATAAGCCTATCACTATCTGCTGCCGGTGTGCCAACTCAAAGAACAAGACATAGAGGACCACGACAAAGACACAGGAACCAAACAACCAATAGAATGCCGGCACTCCGATCAACAAGGTAACAACCTTAAAGAGCAGCCTGGAATGCTGGTCGGGGCGGTTCGACTGTTCCGTATAAAAAAGCATGAAAAGCAAGGCTGCGATCAGGGCAATGACTAAACTCAATAATACACTCTCATCACCCATATAAAACCATAAGAGCAATGCCGGGATAAAACTGAATGGATACCAAAAGTCATCAGTACCATTATGGACAGCTACTGCCCAGACCAACCTCTGAAAAGCTACAAAACAGACTGCCAGGATCAGACTGCCCAGCGCAGGATAATAATAGAACTGGGTCAAGAACTCAGCAATATAATCGGCCAGTCCACCAGGGACGGCAATGCGTTGTATGAAATAGTCAGAATCGAAAAGGAACATCTGCAGCTGTTCCTGATAGTTCAAGGCACCACGCTGAACAAAGCACCAAAAGCAAAAAACGATGATGCCGAAAAAGACAGACAGCAGGATCTGGCCGTATGCGTTAAGGATTTTCTT
>DHOX01000006.1:0-4454 GCA_002409785.1 Prevotella sp. UBA5379
TGGTCGTTTCTCCTGGATTTGAAGATTATCTGGCTGACAATCTGGGATGTGATCTCTGGAAAGAATGATAAAGCCTACTGAAGGGGGAGGAGATTATTACCTTCAATATTTTTTTAAGCCATAGTGTGTCTTCTATGAAGTTCTTTTACCTTTACGATTACCTTCTATATCCCACGTGAAGACCCTGACCGGGTTTCTGTCTTGGGAGAGGGCCTGAAATGCACTTACGTGAAACCCCGTAATGATAGGATTAATCATGGGGAAATCAAGGGATAGTATTTTTCAGAATATACGAAGGAGACAGCCGGTATCGAAAGGACTTTTAAAAAAGTCAATGCGTGCACTGACGATTGATTATTCAACCGGGAGATTGCAGAAAGAGGAATGAGATTTGAGTTTCATTTCTCTTTTTGTTTTTGATGCAACATGAAAGGAAACGAAAACTGTTACCAGTAATTCGTCAGTACAGTACCATGTTCGTTCACAGGAAAGTGGGAATATGTGATCGTATCGGCGAATGGAATGGAATCGGTACCATATTACCAAATAGGAGATTATGACACCACTACGCTATGAAAGAATATAACACAGTTTAGTTGACGCCCTGACGATCTTTTAAAATTTGATATTTTAGATGGTTTACTTTCAATATTTCCTCGATATTTTTGATCCTATTTAGGCGACTTTTGCTTATCTTGTTATAGTTTTGACAGATTATTAGCCTTGGAATCTTATCTATTTTCAAATCTTGGATGTCCGATATTTTTGGAACAGGAAGACTTAAAGATTGCTTTATAATATAGAGAGTTTTGTAATAATCCTCAAGTGGTTTAGCATTCGCATCTATAAATTGACTGTACTCTTTCATTTGGGTTAATATCTCAGTATCACTCAGTCGGGAATCGATGACTCGCTTTAGTTCTTCAAAATATAGTTTGTTATTTTCGATACCTACTAAATCGATACGTATAGTTTTTCTTTCTTCATTATAGAAACGATGAGCAAATTCGGAATCAATATATTTGTTACGGTTATGAAGGATAAGTGTGCCTTGAATTAATTTCTCTAATGTATTTTCACCATCAGAAACACCAGAGTAGAATTTAATTATATTTTTCTTCAAAATACCTGGGTCTTTTTCTATTTCTTCTTTGCACTCTTGGTATATCGCATCATGTGAGGTTTTGCCATTACGTGTGGATATCCTGTAAAATCTTGTCTCTGATACGTTATCATGACCAAGGTATTTTGGATGCGTCTTCACAGACAGATCTTTATTTCTACTATTGTACTTGATTTCTGCAAGTCTACCTCCATTGTAATAGGCCTCTATTATATTGTTTTTACGAACTTCTATATATAAATCATTATCTTCTTTGAGTTTTCTCCACCAAATTGGCGGATTCTGCTTTAGGATTTCAAATAATTTGTTGTTTGGGTCAAGCAGATTGTTTCCTAACTTTGATATTTCCATGTTCATACATTTTAAAGTTTGTATCATTTAAAGCGTTTAACGTTGTCAACAACTATTCGATATTTATATGCTTCTAAACATTGTTCTGCAGTAATATCTTTATTTACTCCATCAAAGAGATTTTTGTTAGTTTTATAATCTTCTTCCATGTAACGTTTTTAATTTTCTTCAAAGATAACTTCCACAGTTGTTTAGCTATTTTGATTTCTTCTAAACTTTACAAGGCAAAGATATAAAAAAATAAGAAGTTGTGCAAAAATGGGATGATTAAATTACTCAAGAAACAGAAAATACATGATGTAATGAAGCCAACTGCAAATTTAGCAATTTGTTTGAAGAATTATGCTTTTGCACTTCGACCTTAACTTAGCCAATTACGTATGATTATTATTTACTTTTGATTATTAGAATTGTCTCCCAAAAGTTCTGCAATCATCTGGTCCACTTCTGTATTTACCCGTTTAAAATTCCGGGTAAGCATGGTTTCCTTTTCCCGGTTGTCCTTAAAAGCATACATCTTGGGCAATTCCTTGTAAAAGCCTTCTTCTTTCTTGATTTTGTCCATATTAAAATTGGTTTTACAGAAGTATTTAGTGGTCTTGAATTCAGGTGAGTTTTCAAGATCAATGCTGTTCAAGGCATTCATATCCGTTGGGGTGAAGTCCCGGGCAGCCTGTCCAGCCAGCCATCCGGTGGCCATATCCGCTATCTTGGCGGCAGGCACAAGATAGTCCATTTTTTCCGAGAGGGAAGTAGATACTTTCTGATCATTGATGGTAACGGAGCGGCTGGTCTGCTTGACTTTGCCGAAGACATCATTCTGGGCCCATTCCAGTGTTTCTTTGTTACGTGCGGCTCCCAAAAAGATATTGCCGCAGGTCGTGATAATCTTCTGCATCCCGTTCTTGCCGTAGTCAGCTTCGAGCTGGGGAAGTTCCTGGAAGCCCAAAGTGACGGAAACCTTATTGCTTCGTGCGGTGCCGATAAGACGGTCTATCTTATGGAAGTAGAGAGTTGGCAGCTCATCGACAATGATGCTTACGGGAAGATTGCCCTTGCTGTTGACACGGGTAACAAGACGGTTCAATATCAGTGCATTCAGGGAACCGATCACCTGTTCTTTTTCCGGATCATTGGCGATAACCAGATAAGAAGGATGATCCCTGTCTGAAATCTTCAGGTCAAAGTCATCCCCAGTAAACACCCAATAGGCTTCAGGGGACACAAGCCTTGCCGCACTGACCCGCAGCGTACCCACCATTCCTTCCAACTGGTCCATGGCTTTGTTCTGATAAGCACTCTGGAAAGGCGCCATCAGGGACATGATCTTTTCATCCTGCATCAGTATATCAAAAACATCATCGTAGGAATGTCCCAGGAAACTGAGGACATGGGGCATATCAGAATATTCTCCAGTGATGGAATCCGGTTCAACCCGTTCTCCCTTGCAGTTCTCATACCAGGAATCCTCTATCCTGACAGACTGTCCGTCCTTCGAGGTGTATTCGAGTCCTTTCAACTCCACAAACATACCGTCTGCATCGGTGGAGAGGTTCCGGCTTTGACTATCGACAAAGTCCAGTACCGTATGGCCTTTTTCATCCAGAGCTTCATAGTCTGACCACCTGCGGATGACCAGCAGCAGTTTCTTGCCGTTGCAGGAGGAGATATAGTGTCTCAGTTTCTCTCCCTTTCGGAAACCCGTAGGATGGAAATTGACGAAGAAATAGATGATGCTGGCCAGAAAGTTCTCTGCCGAATGAGTAAAGAAATCATCCGAACCTCCTTTTTTGTCGCCTCCTCCTTTGTTTAAGGAAGCGATCAGCGTGGCAGCAGTCTCGGAAGCGGCAGCAAGGTCCGGGATATATTTTCTCTGAATAGGATTTACCCGGTTGGAATACTCAACATCAGTGAAATTGACGATATTGAAATCACAGTTTTCAGGCAGATGACCATAACGCTTGTTCTTGCAGTACTGATAAAACAGGTTTCTGGCCAGTGTCGGAAACTTATAGTCATACACCATCATGGCAAAGCCCTTGGCACTGTGCTGGCGGATAAAAGGGTCGATGATACCAAAAGACTTTCCCGATCCCGGAGTGCCCAGGACCATCGTGGCCCGGAAAGGATTGATGATGTTGATCCAGCCCTTGTGCATCCTGCCTCTGAAATAATAGATCATGGGGATATTGACGGAATACCCGTTCTCTACCTTTTCCTCACTTTGTTCAAAACTCTCATTCTCGAAGTTGAAACGGTCATCACCGACTTTCATCTGATAATAGCGGGCAATGCCATCCAGTCCCTGGTGGACGAGCATGGTGCCGAGGATGGACGAGAGGGCATAAAGACAACGGTTGACAGGAATTCCGGCCCAATAGCCTCCCCAGTTGCCGATATGCAGATAGATACAGAGGAATATCAACACAAAGCCTACGATGACAGGATAAATCACCATGGTCTTTATATTGAACCTCAGGCTTTTCCTTGCCCTTGTACCGATACAGGTAATAGCAATACAGATCAGTTCCATGACCTTGCAACTCACTACGCTGTTGAAGACCCTGAACCTCGCAATCAGCTCCAGCAGAAAAGCAGTAAGCTTATTGTCCGTGGTGATCGGCAGGTTCATTACCAGTTCGATGATCAGGCAAAGATAGATGCAGCTGCGGAAGGTGTTGTATATCTGTTGCTGCTCACGGGTCTCTTCTGTTGGCATCGTTTATCAGTTTTTATGGATAGGGAAGGCTTCTGGCATTCTGCTCTGTTCATGTTTCTCAGCCTTGACGTTACCGGATGTTGAGGATCAGGCGGACCCGGCTCTTGCTTTTCTTATATGTTGAAGTGACATAACCGCTGTTCAGGCTTACCGTATAATAGTATTCCTGTCCGGTGGCACCGGAGCTCCCGTCCTGGGATGTGCTGAAATACTGCCTCCGGGAGAAGCCATCACCTCCGATGAGCGTCATGGAACGTTTGA
>DHOX01000006.1:4777-4984 GCA_002409785.1 Prevotella sp. UBA5379
GAAATCCGAGGCAAGGATGGCCGCGGTATTCTCCTGCCCGCACATCGTCACGGCATCATTGATGACATTGCCGATGGTGCCCAGCGAGTCAGAATAGATATAACTGCCCATTTCCTGCCGGGCCACAACAAGGGCTGTATCCCCATGAACAGCAAAGATAACACCCACAGCATCGTCAGTCTCAGGATCATAACCTTCCGGACTGAC
>DHOX01000072.1:0-7228 GCA_002409785.1 Prevotella sp. UBA5379
TCCCCCATTGTCCTTCTCATTGATAAAATGCGACTCTATGCCGGCACCCTCACAGTCAGCCCCCATGGGAGGATTGATTTTCATCACGTTCAAGTCAAGGGCCCGAATAGCCGGAAAGGTCCGGAACAACCGTTCTGCGATCCTTCCACTCACCCTTTCCAGAAGGCAACTGGGAGTGTCCATCTCCTGCCGGATGACCTTATAGAGATCAGCATAGTTTAAGGTATCTTCAAGATCATCAGAGACCATAGCCTTTTCTATCGAATAATGGATGCGAAGATCCACGATGAAATCCTGGCCCGTAAGATGTTCCTGTGCACCTACACCATGATAGGAATGGAAACGCATACCTTTCAGTATGATTTCACTTTCAGTTAATGTCATATCCAGTTGATTATAGAAGATTCCTCCATTCTGATTTCACACATACCCACAGCCCTTAAAAGGATCCAGCTCATCATGACGGCTTAGTTCCCTTTTGCGACGTGACAGGCCGCAGCCCATCACGCCGTAAAAAATCCCAGACGATCAGCCACAACGGCTTGCGCCACAGTTGGTACAGATCAGGCAGCCCTCCTGATAGACCAGAGTCTCCTGTCCACATATCGGGCATTTCTGGCCTTTCGCCTTCGTGCCATCCACGATATATTTCTTCAAGGCCCTTACGACTCCATTCTTCCACGTATTGATACTCTCATCTTTCAGTTGGAGAGACGTAACCAGTTTGACGACATGATCAATGGGCATCCGATAACGGAGTACTCCAGAAATCAACTTCGCATAATTCCAATACTCAGGATTGAATTTCTCACTCAGTCCCTCAACAGTAGTCTTATAGCCACGTTTATTTTTAAACTGGAAATCATACCGGTGAGAGCCATCCGGATTCGTCTGCTGTATGATCTCCCCCTTGGTGACATTCTTCGGAAGAGCAATCCCCTCCTCATCATCCTGAAGTCCAGTAAAGATCTCATACGGATAACCGTCCAGCAAACCGACAAAAGCCACCCATTTCTCTTTATTGTTCTGGAAACGGACGATATCACAATCCAACTCCTTAGGCCGGACCTCCGTAACCGTGGGACGCTTGAAAGCAGTCTTCTCTTCCAGATTATTATCCTTCACCTCATTTTCCTTCTGAGCATCCCCGTCTTGATCGTTACCCGTTTTCTTGTCCTTTTTGGAAACCGACACCATGACTCCAGCACGACTACCGTCACGGTAAATCGTACATCCCTTACAGCCACATTTCCAGGCCTCAACATAGAGTTTGTTGACCAGTGCCTCATCGACATTATTAGGCAGATTGACCGTTACGGAGATGGAATGGTCCACCCATTTCTGAATAGCGCCCTGCATCCTTACCTTCATCAACCAGTCGACGTCATTAGCGGTAGCCTTATAGTAAGGAGAGCGGGCCACCAGGTCATCAATCTCCTCCTGACTATAATTTTTAGCCGTATCTATACCCTTGACCTTCATCCATTCCAGGAATTTCTGATGGTACACGATATACTCCTCATAACTGTCACCCACGTCATCGACAAAATCCACATGGACGTCATCATCGCTGGGATTCACCTTCCGGCGGCGCTTATATACCGGCATGAATACAGGTTCAATGCCGGAAGTAGTCTGAGTCATCAGAGATGTTGTCCCTGTGGGAGCGATAGTCAGGCACGCAATATTACGGCGGCCATACTTGACCATATCCCCATACAGTTCCGGATCAGCCTCCTTAATACGAAGGACAAAAGGATTATGTGATTCCCGTTTAGCATCATAAATCTCAAAAGCCCCGCGTTCCTTAGCCATTGTTACAGAACTGCGATAAGCATTCAGGGCCAGGTTCTTATGGACAGAAACGCTGAAGTCCGTCGCATCCTGAGTTCCATAGCGCAGGCCCAAGGCTGCAAGCATATCCCCCTCAGCGGTAATTCCAAGACCCGTACGGCGGCCTTCACCACTCTTCTTTTTGATCTTCTCCCAGAGATGATATTCCGTATACTTCACCTCTTCGCTCTGAGGATCACGCTTGATCTTGTCCAGGATGCCATCAATCTTCTCCATCTCCAGATCGACAATATCATCCATCAGACGCTGGCCATACTGGACATGCTGCTTGAATTTATCAAAATTGAAATAAGCATCTTTCGTGAACGGGTTCTCCACATACGAATAGAGGTTGATTGCCAGGAGCCGGCAACTGTCATAAGGACAGAGCGGGATCTCCCCACAAGGATTCGTGCTCACAGTCCGGAATCCGAGATCAGCATAGCAGTCGGGCACGCTCTCACGGAGGATCGTATCCCAGAACAAGACCCCAGGCTCGGCACTCTTCCAGGCATTATGCACGATCTTGCACCACAGTTTACGGGCAGAAATCGTCTTTGTCATCTTCGGGTCCTTCGCGTCAATCGGGAATTGCTGCACGTAAGGTTCATCAGCGATAGCATCTTTCATGAATTCATCATCGATCTTCACGCTGATATTAGCGCCAGTAACCTTACCCTCTTCCAACTTAGCATTGATGAAATCCTCACTGTCCGGATGCTTGATGCTTACCGAAAGCATCAAAGCGCCGCGACGACCATCCTGCGCCACCTCACGAGTAGAATTACTGTACCGTTCCATGAACGGCACCAGTCCCGTACTGGTCAGGGCAGAGTTGTTGACCGGTGAGCCTTTCGGGCGGATCTGGCTCAGATCATGTCCCACGCCCCCCCGTCGCTTCATCAGTTGTACCTGTTCCTCATCTATTTTCATTATGGCTCCGTAAGAATCCGCATCACCCTCCAGGCCGATGACGAAACAATTGCTCAAGCTCGAGACCTGATGCTTATTACCGATTCCTGCCATTGGGCTCCCTCCCGGTACCAGATAGCGGAAATGGTCAAGCAGGTCAAAGACCTGCCGGGCACTCATAGGATTGGGATACTTCTGCTCGATGCGAGCAATTTCATTTGCAATGCGCCAGTGCATGTCCACCGGTGATTTCTCGAAGATATGTCCGAAGCTGTCTTTCATGGCATATTTGTTTACCCACACCCTGGCAGCTAACTGATCACCGCCAAAGTACTTTAAAGACTCTTCGTACGCTTCTTCAAAAGAATAGGTTTTACGTTCCATATTTTGATGAATAGTGTTCTCTATTGTTTTGCAAATATAACTTATTATTTTCGGAAATGGCCAACTTTTTCAAAGGAATTTGAGGCCTAAAGATTTGTTTTTCGGATGACTTTCAGAAGCACGTTTCCCTAAAAATGGAATAAAATCATGAACAAAGTAACATAAAATCAATTACTTTACATCCAATACTTACACCAACGGTATAACCCTTCAAGGTTCTCCTTTTCCAGATCCGATCCATCAATGAAGATATTTTCAGACTATTAATAAAAACAAATTATTTGCCTGTTTCTTCAATTTCAGTTATCTTTGTGACAAGATCCTCCCAAAAGTCGACCTTAATTGATCAGAAAATAAAAGAAACGATAAATGAAATCACTCAATCAAAGAAAAAGTATACGCAAATATTCTGACAAAGAAGTCAGTGAATCCCTCCTAAGCCAACTTTTAGAAGAAGCGGAGCATACCCCTACAATGGGCAACCTCCAACTCTACAGTATCATCATCACACGGAGTGAAGAAGGAAAGAAGGCCCTTGCGCCTGCTCATTTCAACCAGCCGATGATCACTGGAGCACCTGTCGTCCTGACGATCTGCGCAGACTTCCGGCGGACCACCATCTGGGCGAAAGACAGGAAAGCAGCTCCAGGATATGATAACTTCCTGAGTTTTATGAACGCTGCTACTGATGCGTTGCTCTATACCCAGACTTTCTGCAACCTGGCAGAAGAGGTCGGGTTGGGCACCTGTTTCCTGGGGACCACCATTTATATGCCCCAGTTGATCATCAATACCCTCAAACTCCCCCGGCTTGTATTTCCCGTCGCCACCATCACCTTAGGATGGCCGGATGAAAATCCCGCACAAAGTGATCGCCTGCCCTTGCAGGCCATCATCCATGATGAGCACTACAAAGACTACACACCCGAAAAGATAGACCGTTTTTATGCAGAAAAAGAGAACCGGAAAGACAACCGGCATTTTGTAGAGATAAACAAAAAAGAAACACTGGCACAAGTCTATACAGACATCAGATACACCGAGAAAGACAATATCACTCTGTCCAGCGGAATGATCGAGGCACTCCGTCACCAGGGATTCCTGTAAAAATCCATTACCAACTCATACTTTAAAGAAATCATGAAGACAAGACAACTATTTTACACCTTAACCTTTTTCTTCCTCTTATCACCGGTCATTGCCGGAGCCCAGGAGAATAACACAAAGATGGACCAGTTTATCGACCGGCTGATGAGTAAGATGACCCTGAAAGAGAAGATCGGTCAACTTGACCTGCCTACCGCCGGAAGCATCATCACCGGGGAAGGCAAGAGCAGCGGCGTAGCAGAAAAGATCCGTGAAGGAGAAGTCGGTGGACTGTTCGGTTTAACCGGAGAAAAGAATCTCCGTGCCGTCCAGGACATTGCCGTCAGGCAAAGTCGCCTGAAGATTCCTCTCCTCTTCGGTCTGGACGTCATCCACGGCTATAAGACCGAGTTTCCTATCCCCCTGGCCAGTTCCTGCAGCTGGGATCTGAAGGCGATTGAGAATGCCGCCCGTATCTCTGCTACTGAAGCTACCGCAGACGGGATCTGCTGGACCTTCAGTCCCATGGTAGACATCTGCCGCGACGGTCGCTGGGGGCGGATGGCAGAAGGTTCAGGAGAAGATCCCTACTTAGGAGCACAGATCGCCAAGGCAGTCGTCAGGGGCTACCAGGGCACCGACCTGAAGGCAGATAACACCATGATGGCCTGCATCAAGCATTTTGCGCTCTATGGCGGAGCTGAGGCCGGCCGCGAATACAATACGGTGGACATGAGTCACCTTAGGATGTTCAACGAATATTTTCCACCTTACAAAGCTGCCGTGGAAGCAGGAGCAGGAAGTGTCATGACCTCTTTTAATACTGTCGATTATATCCCTTCTACCGGCAATCACTGGCTGCTGACACATGTCCTACGTGATCTGTGGGGATTCAAGGGATTTGTCGTCACCGACTATACCGCCATCCAGGAGATGATCAACCATGGAGTGGGAAAAGACCTCCAGGCAGTTTCAGCCCTGGCACTCAATGCAGGGACGGACATGGATATGGTTTCGGAAGGTTTTACGAGAACACTGGAGAAATCACTGTCAGAGGGCAAGGTGAGCCAGCAGTCCATTGATCAGGCCTGCCGCCGTATACTTGAGGCCAAATACAAACTCGGACTTTTTGATGATCCTTACCGCTATCTGGACAGGAAGAAGGCTGCCAAAGTAACCTTTACCCCTGCCAGTCTGACTGCCGCACGTGATCTTGCCGCAGAAACCTTCGTCCTCTTGAAAAACAAGGGTAATCTCCTCCCCCTCCGGAAGGAAGGTACAATAGCCGTTATCGGTCCGCTGGCTGACGCCGGCAACCAGATGGTCGGCACCTGGAGTGTCACCGCTGATGCGGACAAATGCCTGTCCCTGGTCGATGCCATGAAAGAAGCTACAGGCAGCCACGCAAATATCCTCTATGCCAAAGGCTCAAATATCTGCTATGACAAGCAATTACAAGAAAACACCTCCAGAGGAAGTATGAAATGGGACCCCCGGAGCCCGAAGGAGATGATCGATGAAGCTGTAGCTGCAGCACGGAAAGCTGATGTCATCGTGGCAGCCATCGGAGAGCCGGCAGAAGGCAGCGGGGAATGCAGCAGCCGTTCAGACCTCACACTCTATGATGCTCAGAAAGATCTGTTGACTGCACTGAAGAAAACGGGCAAGCCGATCGTGCTCGTCAGTTTCTACGGGCGTCCTACCGTAATGACGTGGGAAAGCCAGAACTTCCCTGCCCTGTTGAATGTCTGGTTCGGTGGAACGGAAGCTGCACCAGCCATCTGCGATGTACTCTTCGGCGACAAGGTTCCGAGCGGTCACCTGACCTTTACCATGCCCAAACGCATGGGACAGATCCCTCTCTACTATAATCACCTGAACACAGGAAGACCGCTCGAAGAGGGGAAATGGTTCACGAAATTCCGTAGTGATTATCTTGATGTGGATAATGATCCGCTCTATCCCTTCGGCTATGGACTATCCTATACTACTTTCAAATATGGTCCTCTCACACTCGACAAGAGTTCTATGACTCCTGAGGACAGTATCCAGGCTAAAGTAACCGTTACCAATACCGGAAATTATGACGGGGATGAGGTCGTACAACTCTATATCCGTGACCGGGTAGCCAGTATTTCACGGCCGGTAGAGGAGCTGAAAGATTTTGCCCGCATCCATCTGAATAAGGGAGAGTCAAAGACCGTCACTTTTACGATCAACGCTGACAAACTGAAGTTTTATAACAGCGACCTCCATTATGTCTGTGAACCGGGAGATTTCGATGTTATGGTAGGTCCCAACTGCCAGGATGTACAGACCGTACCTTTCACCTTACAATAAAGGATGGAATAAATTTCCTCCGCAAGGAATGACCGGAATACGGCAATCAACAGAGATCAGGTTTTCCCCATATTTCTCCGAGCATGGCTCCGCCTCCGAAGGAAAGGGATTCAAGCAATGGGAGTTTATCGTAGGTGACACCTCCCAAAGCAATGACTTTCCGGTCAATGATACCTTCTTCCTGAGCCTGTTTCAGAGCAGACAGAGGGAAAGCCGAGCGATAGCCGGATTTAGATATACTGTCAAAGACAGGACTGAGGAAGACATAATCCATCACCTGTTTCCGTACGGCTACCTCTTCGAGGGAATGGCAAGAGCAACTTACTGTACCTTCATGATGTACCGGAAGGAACGGATGGCGCTTGTTAAGATGTATCCCTTGCAGATGAAACTCCTGACAGAGTTTGAAATGCTGGTGCAGGACGAGTTGGTGATAATATTGCTCAGGTATCTGCTCAAGGAGTTGGCGGCATTGACGCTCATCCCAGTCAGGCTTCCGGATATGGATACTGGTTATTCCATTATCCAACAGCCGGCAGAGAGCAGATGCTTCTCCCGGCAAAGCGCCGGGAGAAGTAATAACGATAATTTTCATCTTCGTAATGCATCATTTTCTGAGTCGTGCGATGATCTCATCCGCAACCTTTTTCCCGGACATGAGCATACCCCCGAA
>DHOX01000072.1:7527-7820 GCA_002409785.1 Prevotella sp. UBA5379
CCGATGACATCCCCTGTTTCGGTATTCAGACGCACACCATTCTTACGGGCTATGGTCTTGCATATCTCACTATCGTGTCCTGTTCCGTCAATGACAAACTTTGCCATGATATTCAGAGGGTCGACATGAAGTCCTTCACGCAATACCGGGGTCCAGTTGACTACCACACCGTTCACCCTATTGTCCTTGAACACAACATCTTCCACCGAATAACAATTGAAAACGGTGGCACCTTCATGAACGGCTTTATAGAGAAGAGCCGAAGTACTTTCTATGGAATCCATCACATAGAG
>DHOX01000048.1:0-7462 GCA_002409785.1 Prevotella sp. UBA5379
ACACATCAGTATTGCCACGGCGAAAACGCATATAGCGGACGATCACATCATGGGTATTTACCTGGAAAGACTGCCCCGCAATACAGACGCCATCACCGGGAGCTGTCTGACCGGCAATCGTGATATAAGGAGCGCGGACGATAACAGGAGTTTTCAGTCTGATGATGCCGGCAACATTAAATACGATAATGCGTGCACCACCTTGCTCACAAGCCCAACGGAATGACCCCGGACCACTATCGTTGAGATTCGTTACCGTCAGCACCTTGCCTCCACGGCCACCGAAAGTGAACATCCCCCCACCTTCAGCTCCGGGGAAAGAAGGAATCTTAGCCTGCTTCAGATCGTATGGACGGAAAGCCCAGGGGACATAAGGACGTCCCTGCATGGCTTCCTTTTCCACGATAGGGAACGCTACTGCCCAGGCAGAATCGGAATGAGCCGTCCAGGCAGCCTGCAAAGAATCAAATTTTGCCTGGGCTGAAGCAGTAATCTGAGGATACTGTGCACAAACTGACTCTGAAGTCAATACCAGACAACATACTACTAAAATTAATTTTAATCTCGTCATGTTTTATTAATTTGATCTTTAATTTGCTTTTAGGACGTATAGAAAAAGAAATTGTAACGAATAAATGATTCTTTTCTGTCTCCAGCAACTCCGCAGTTCACCATTTTTCATTATTATCTGTTTAATCTTATCCGAACCAGCAACAGAAGGAATCCAAAATGTTCTTTTTAGTGAGGACTTTTATTATCTTTGATCCGTCTTAACTTATAACGAATAAATTATATTGAAGATGATACCAATAAAGAGAAAAAACATTTGCTTCTTGATGGCGTTGATGATCTCCGCTGCAGGATATGCCCAAAAGATAGACATCGACATGACTGGCCGCCCATCCAGAGAGGTTACAGAAAACAGTTATACAGCATGGAACATTCCAGAATCCGCAAGAGCTACTTTAAAAACCGGCAATATCTTTCTCTCACTTTCATGCATACCAGGAAATGAGACTCGGATACTACGTTCCAACTGGTGGAAACAAGGGTTGAACAACGGACAAAAACTCATTGAGGATGGAGTCTCTGTATGGGATGTGAACAAAAAAGGGAACACTACGAATATTAACTCAAGAGCAACTGCCCTTCAGCTTATTGTCAGAGGACTGCCTGCCGGATACCATTCCTTACTTGCTTACCACAACATTGTAGACAGTTATTCCGGTGAAGCCGTTCCTATAGATATTTATGTAAATCATAAAATCGTATTAAGGGGAATTAAGCAAAGTATCCGTGCCACTGTTCCCTCTCAATGCGGACAATCCTATATCACCTTCTATGTTGCTACAGGTAAAGACGTTACGGTCACTTACCAAACTGACCCATCAAAAGGCAAACATTATGCAACAACGAGCCTATACATCAATGGATTAATCTTTGATGAGCCCGATCCAAGAACAACAGCTCTTAATCCTTCTCCGGTAAACGGAAATATGCATGTGGATGCTGATAACGGAACTTTGAAGATTTCCTGGCGCAAGCCGTTTCCTACCAGCAAAAGCCACGTCTATCTCGGCACTTCTCCTGGTAGGATGAAAGAAATAGTTGTAACCACAGATACGGACTACTCTATCGGCAAACTCACCAATCTTTCCACTTATTACTGGCGGGTTGACGAGGAAAACGAGAAAGGGCGCATCTCTAAAGGGGAAACCTGGACCTTCCGCCCGCGTCATTTAGCCTTTCCGGGAGCTGAAGGCTATGGGAAATACGCAACAGGAGGACGAGGAGGAATCGTCTACCATGTTACCTCCCTTCAGGATGACCCCTTACATCCTCAGCCCGGCACTTTCCGCTATGGCATTTCGAAAGTCCATGGACCCCGTACCATTGTTTTTGACGTAGGAGGTGTGATTGCCTTAAAGGATCGCCTGACCTGTGCAGATCCGTACGTTACAATAGCCGGGCAAACGGCTCCAGGCAATGGAATCATGTTCCGTGACTGTCCTCTTGGCGTTGCCAGCGAAGGTATCACTCGTTTTATCCGTATGCGGTTAGGACATAAACCAATGGTCAATGGAAAGGCATCTCATAATAATAAAGGATTAGACGGAATGGGAATGGCGGGAAATGATAACGCTATTATGGACCATTGCTCTATCAGTTGGACTATCGATGAAGCATTCTCCTCGCGAAATGCAAAAAGTATGACACTCCAGCATACATTAATTTCTGAAGCATTAAATGTGGCCGGTCATCCTAATTATCCTTCTGGAATGGCTCATGGCTTTGCCGCTACGATCGGTGGGGGTGAAAATTCAAGAACCTTGAAGGCCGGCAGTTTTCATCATAATTTATTAGCTGACTGTGAAGGACGCAACTGGAGTATCAGTGGAGGACTAGACGGTGACGGTGCTTATGACGGTCACCACGATATTTTCAACAACGTCGTATACAATTGGGGAAGCAGGGCATGTGACGGAGGAAGCCATGAAATCAACTTTGTCAATAATTTCTATAAGATGGGGCCTGCTACGACACAGCCATTCTTGCTTCGCCTGCAACTTGAGGGTACAGGTACAGGCACACAAAGTGCTTATGTATATGGTAATATCCGTCAAGAGAGGGATAATGGCCAGCTCACCATGGACAAATACGGGGTCACCTACCGGTACGAACTCACACATGGCCAGGTACTCAACTGGGAACCTTTCACTGACCATCCCTTCTTTCCGTCCCTTGCCAAAATAGAGACGGCAAAAGCCGCCTTCAAGAATGTACTTAGTGATGTAGGATGTAATGAACCTTCACTGGATAACCATGACGAGCGAATGATCAAAGAAACACTCGCCGGCACAACGACGACGACAGGAAGTCGCTCTGGAAAGGCCGGGCTGATTGATTCTGAAGAGGATAACGGTTGCGAAGGATTCTCAGGCTTAGACGTCTATACAGCCACAAGGCCAGCAGGATACGATACCGACGGTGATGGCATGCCGGACTGGTGGGAAAAAGCAAAAGGTCTGAATCCTGATGTTGCAGACAATAATGAAGATCCTGACGGAGACGGTTATACCAACTTAGAAGATTACCTCAACTGGATGGCCGCTCCACATTTCTTCATTCCAACAGGTAAGAAACTGACCGTAGACATGGCGAAATATTTTGCCGGTTACAACCATCACCCGTCTTTTAAAATAACTACAGACAGCGACCTGCCCTATAAAGTCAACGGTACACAATACACTTTTTATGTAGGCCAACTTACAGGATTCCACAGCATAAAAGTTACAGGCACTGACAAGGATGGATGGGGATCTCTTACAAGAACCCTCAACATCTATGTATCAAATTTCAATTCAGACGAATAGGATTTATTTCATGGGCATACTTCGCATAGATTTCCCTGGCAACAGTTATTCCATTTCCTCCTTCATGGTATTTGAGGACATGAGAAGGTTCTATCCATTGCCTCTCAAAAGACAGGGACCAGTTAAGGAATTTCTTTTCATCAAAAGGCTGGCCTGCCCGTACGGCATCAATAACTTCATCTATAAAATGATTCCACCGTACGGCATAATACTGATCCGTCAACTCTGCCCACGCCCGGTTCGCATAATCGGTCAAAGACGGGGAATCACCCCATACCGTGATCAGTGTCCGCGCATTTCTTTCATAATAATCTTTTTCTTCAGGATTCTTGCCCATATCACGGGCACCACTTATCCATTTCTTCAGAGAGAACGAAGGATGACAGTCTAGCAGACGCTCCATGTCAGAAAGGATCGCCTTCATCTTGGCGCCCCTATTCTGAAGCATTGACAGGTCTCCTGCCCGGTAAGCCTTCGAGAACTCATCGCGCACGGTCTGGAAATAATTTCCGAGAACCTGCCGGCCAATATTGACATCATCAAATGCCAGAGTATTACGGTTGCACCCTTTTACCGAGAGCAATAATCTCCAAGCCGACAACAGATCGGCTTGAGCATAGGACACACGGGTATCTGTCTTCCAGGATCCGTATCCGGTGAGACAAGGACGGGCATTGACCAGTGTAGACTGGCAACAGGAAGCAGGCTGCACATAGACCTTATTACAAAGGATGCTCCATGCCTGGCGGGCTGCCGGTGAGATCCTGCCCGTCCTGCTGTCAGCCAGTTGCCGGATATAAGCATCATCCCCTTGTCCTGGATCCCATGCCTTACTGAACAAATATTCATACATGAACTCATTCATGTCAAAACCTTCGAGCGTAGAGCCGATTCCCTTGAAGTTATCCCCTCCATTCCTCATCACGTCATCGACCTTCCAACTTACATCCTTCATGTTCCCGGCAAGCATACTGTTTCCGCCGAAATTGCCGAGGTAACACCAGATATACGGCTGGCCATAAAAGCGATCTGTACCCTTCCACACTTCCTTGAAGTCACAGAAATAGTCCAGAAGGATAAGCCTGTCCTGTGGAACACCACGCAGGTAAGCACGGATGCGGGAAGGCGTCCAGTGCTTCTGGTCGTTATAAAACAGCCACCCCATCTGGAGCCATACCGCCTTGGGGTCAACCGAGGACAGCGACCTGTAAATTTGCCGGGCATAGGTACTCAGCACTTTTTCATCCCATGAAGGAGGATTGACCTCATTGAAGGGATCGATACCATAAATATGATCAGTACCATAAATCCGGGTCTGTTCGTTCAAGTAGGCTTTCTGGATGACCCTATAAAGGGAATCACCGGGATCCAGAAACGTACAGCGATAATCGTCCGAGAATCCGCCCCACTGGCTCACCGGCGTACATCTGAGATGGGGATAGATTCGCTTCAGAGCTGCCGGAATATGACCGGAGAACGCAGGGAGGACAGGACGCATATTGAACTCCCGTTCCCTTGTGACGATGAGCTTTTGCAATGCTTTCTGCTCTTCGATCCAATCCATAGGAAGCGGTCCCTGCCATCCGTCTATATTACACATACGGTGCCACGGCAAATGAGCTGGTCCGGTAAAATAAGAACGAATCTCCTTATCTGTCAGGCCCAACTTTCTCCAGACCTGATACCATATAGCTTCCTGTCCCGTAATGGCAAGGGGCATGTTGATCCCGTTCAGTGCCATCCAGTCGATGAAATGTTCCCAGTCGCTCCATTTCCACCAGGGCATGGTATACCCGAAGGTACAGTAGTTCAGGAAGAAACGGTCAGGGACCTTAGCCGAGGACCGGACGATTCCTGTTACCTCAGGAAGGGTCTCCGGCATCTCTACAGGATCATCTTTGAACCACGTCACCGTCGTCCTGCAGAAATTCTTCAGATAATAGTTGAGCCCCACGGCCATGGAATTAGCATCATTCCCTGAAATGACGATCTTATTTCGTTCACTTCTCAAAAAGAAGCAATCTTTTCCGGAATCCTCTTTTACCACAAACACAAATGAACGGGCATATTTGGGGAACAGACGGTTCACCATCCCTCGCATGACGGCTGCACTCTCGTTAGTTGCAAAGGTCTGTACGTCAAGAAATAAAAAAAAGAAGAACAAACAGGATATTTTCTTCATACTGGTATGGTTATTAATTAGCCGCATACGGCTGCATCAGCCTACAGATACAAAATTACAGAATTTATTTAAGAAACACGTATACCTAAAGAAAAGTTGACAGGAAAATCTTATCTTTCCCTGTTCATCCCTCAATATACAGTTGAAGTCTTGATCACAATCAATTATCACTAATATGGTGCATTGAGATGATCCCAATGGTACATAGAGATAGGCTCAATGGTGCATAGAGATGGCCTCAATGGTGCATTGCGCTCAACGGGGAGCATATTCATGATATTTATACAGAGGAGCCACGGCTTAGTCCGTCGCTCCTCTGATCCATCAAGTTTATTTCTCTACGGAAAATTTATAAAGGGAAGTCTGACGATAAACGTCACCAGGTTTCAACACAGTACTTGGGAAATTCTTATGATTAGGGCTGTCAGGATACTTCTGAGGTTCAAAAGCAAAACTCTCCCTATATTTCATGAATTTTCCATTACTGCATTTCACCTTGCCATTCATAAAGTTGCCACTATAAAATTGCATACCAGGTTGATCTGTAAAGATCTCCATCACCCTTCCAGTAAGGGGATCAGCTACCCGTACCGCAAGTTCTATGGCTCCTTTTTTACGCTTATGCAAGACCCAGTTATGATCATATCCATGAGCAAAAGTCAACTGCTGGTCAGACCGGTTAATATCTCGTCCGATCACTTTAGGCTTTCTGAAATCAAATACAGATCCGTCAACCGTCTGTATTTTTCCGGTCGGAATCATATATTGGTCGATAGGCGTAGTGGAATCAGCCCGGATCGTCAACAGGTTATCCAGAATCGTCCCGTTGCCTTCACCTTTCAGATTATACAGGACATGACTGCTTAAATTGACGACCGTAGGCTTATCTGTCGTTGCCCAATAGTTGATTGTCATCTCATCATCATTGACATCATACTTCACTCTCACCTTCAGATTGCCGGGGAATCCTTCTTCTCCGTCTTTAGAAAGATAAGACATCACGATAGAACGATCGTTGACGGAATCCACATGCCAGACTACCAGATCCAGTCCTTTCAGCCCCCCGTGCAGGGTCTGGCCATTGTTGTTGATCGGCAAATGATAGGTCTTTCCATCCAGGGTAAAAGCCCCTTTGGCTATCCGGTTGGCATAGCGCCCGACAATAGGCCCCAGGAATCTCTCGCCTTTATTATGGATATAACTTTCGATATTGTCATATCCAAGCACGATGTCAGCATATTTCCCAGCCTTATCGGGAGTCCATAAGGAAACGACCCTCGCTCCAAAATTGGTGATCTGAACATAGATCCCGGATTTTTCGGAATGCAGGGTATATAGCCCTACCTTTCTCCCCACCAGAGTGGTATCAAACTTGTTCTCACTGAATAACCCCACATCGCTTCTGTGCGCACAAGAATATTGGCTAAACAGGACCATCAATACGATCAAACCTCCTAATATTTTTTTCATCTCATTCTCATTTATTTGTTTTCTACACCTTTAAAGGACACCTTAGGATGGTGCCATCTGATTCCAGCCGTTAAGTCCTTCGACCATACGTCAAACCATATCAACGGCGGGTCAGACTCTTAATCGCTTTTATCTCCTTAGGGTCATAAGGCGTACCATCTTGCCGGAAAATATCATGGAACCACACCTTCGGTTCCTTGACATCAGGCAAAGGAGTGTTCCAGGCAAAAATGGTATTTGTCTTCCCAGACACAAAACCCCAGTTGATTGCGCCGACATGATTTTCCTTCAATACCGGCATGTTCTTCTGGAAAGTACTGCCTTGAGGCCGAGCCATATATTCAGAACAGATCAGCGGGCGCTTAAACTGTCGCAAAGTGTCTATCACATGCTGGAGGACCGCAGGCTTTGCATAGCAATGGAATGTGATGACATC
>DHOX01000048.1:7682-8503 GCA_002409785.1 Prevotella sp. UBA5379
GGATTCACCTCACGGGCATACTCAAAGACCTTTTCCAGCCGGGGCAATGAACCGTCCCCATAACCGGAATTCCCAGGCTCATTATACAGATCCCACATCAGCACCCGCTTATCATTTTTGAAAGTCTTGAGGATGTCCTGGACGTATGCCTTCATGAAAGGATACAAGACGGTCGTGTCAGCCCGAAGACTCTTCATCGGATCCTGGACCCATCCGGAATTATGAACCCCTGGTTTTGGCGCAGGCTGACGGCCATAATAAGAGACCGGATCCCAGCAATCATCAAAGAACACAAAGAAAGGACGTATCTTGTGCCTCTTGCAGATGTTCAGGAAATTATTCATGCGGTTTTTAAAACCCACAGGATCATGCTGCCACACCACACTGCTGAGGAATACCCGGAGCGTATTAAAACCAAGGTTTTGTGCCCATCCGAGTTCCTTGTTGATCTGGGGAGCATCGTATGTATCTGCACTCCACATCTCTATCTGGTTAATGGCTGTTGCCGGAATATAACAGCAACCTGCCAGCCAAGGCTGGGCGGAATACCATTTGTCAACCTTAGAAACAGTCCATTGCCTGCCAGTTTCCGCACTGACAGTCACAGAGAAACACAACAAGAAAGAAGCCACAAAAAGTAATGAAATTATTCTCTTTTTCATTTTAATTGATATAAGAAGTTATGAATATACATGAATTTATAATTGTCTTCATCTAATTTATGCTTATCAGCAAAAAGTATAATCCCCCAGACACCTAACGTTAATATCTAAAAAAATAGTTTTTCAAGGATCGTTCTAATAATTTAAAGGACATAAAGA
>DHOX01000048.1:8685-12629 GCA_002409785.1 Prevotella sp. UBA5379
CTTCCAAGTACGAACAAACTACGGTTAGGAAGTTTCATGCTATTATTATTTACTTTAAAAATCAGTCAGTATTTTCCAAAAATTACCATTAGATCATTTATAGTCTATTATATTCAACACTCAAAGTTATTAATTTTTCATTAATTGACCAAATAATTTATTATTCATTTTACTGATAATCAAAAAATAAATTCAACTGACTTTACTCAATTTTCTTTTTTTCTTAATGCTACCTAAAAGAAACATTTATTCCTGGTGAATTTCTCATAATTCTTGCGACTTTTTCCTGATCTAATTTAACTTTACCTACAAGAAATTCTGGAATATTATAGGAATACATTAAGTTATGATAGTATTGATATGGGTCCTTTTGAGGTAACAAAAATGGCTTATAAGTTTTGCCATTCTTATCTATGTACGTAATAAATAGTCTTGTATATAAACCATCTAGACGTCGACTACTAAATATTAGCCATCTACTATCATGGCTCCAAGAATGATAGCTCTCAACATCTTTACTATTAACAATTGTCATTGGAACTACTTTACCTGTTCTAAGAGTCAACATAAATAAATCTGCATCCTTATGCCAAATCGAGAAATTACCAAATTTCTGCCGAGTAAAGACCAAATATTTCCCATCGGGAGACACCCGTGGAAATGAAACACTTTTTGAATATTTTTCTGCATTATAGAGAACTCGAATATTTTTCCCAAATTGTCTTTTTACAGGATCAAAAGATATACTACAAAGATTATAGTGAACATCTTTATACCTATCTGGCATCGGGCTTATAGCCTTAGCCCGGCAAAAATATAAAGTTTTTCCATCTGGTGAAAATGTTGGAAAAGTTTCGAAAGCATTACTTGACATTAATAGCGGAGTTCCAAGTACTACATGTGTCTTAATATCATACACAACAATATCAGAAGCGGAATCATATACTTCAATACGATTCCTTTGATTCATAAAAAACATCTGTCTTGTCGTATTAGTCGAAAAAGCAATATAACGACCCGATGGATGCCAAGAAGGATACACAAAGGCAGAAATTGTCTGTGGTGTTTTCGTGTTGAGTTTCTCTATCTTTCCATTATCTAGCAGCACTGTTCCAGAACTAAAAGAACGCATATGGAATACCATCTTGTTAGGATTTTGCATTGGAAAGGAATGACAATTAACACAATTATTATTGGAAAACCTATTCTCATAAATAGGGCTTTGATTATAATTCTCTAAACAGCGCTGGTAAATCCCCATCTTACGCCAAAGTTCATACCCTGGAGGAATCAAACGGTAAGCAACATACCTATCAATGGAATCCGGTGCTACCATCATAGTAAAAGGAGTATAAGAATACCATTTATGATTCATTTGCTTGACAATGATAAATTTAATCTTATGGCCTTTCTGCCGCTCCAATAAGTCTTTCCATTTGCCTGTTGGTATTTCAAAATTACCTTGTTCACCTTTCACTTCTATTATCTCTCCTCCTCCTTCGATTAAAAGACAAGTAGGAAAATTCCCGGCATTAAGAACAGAAAAATCTAATGGAGCAATATTTACAGGCAATACTACTGACTTATAATCAGGGAATATTTTAGCTCCTATATGTAACGATCCAGCTACCCGTATGTTTTTAGAACAAGAGGTAAGCCCTAATAGTAATAGAGAAAGAATATATATTGTTTGTTTCATGGAAATCATATTCTAAAATATATTAAACAAGAAATAATACCAATAAGATCTACTAAAATCTGCATCAAGTAAAGATCTTGGGTCCTGCCCTGCATTACGAGCTTCTATATAAAGACTTTTAAAAATTTGATATTGTCTAATCGTGTTTTTTGTCACCCCATGTTGCAAGCAAAAACTCAGATCATTCTCATGAAAAGCAACTAAAGCCTGTTGGAACAATTCAGGAACATGATACAGCACAGGTGTCCTATAATACCTTTGCACAAAATCATCAATTTGATTTTTATTCTTTAACAGGAGCAAATAAGCTATAGTATAATTACAGGCAACTTTATTGTAAGAATTTGCCTGAAGAATATCTTTTAAATCTTCATAAGGATCATCTTTCATCGTAAAATGATCATTACGAGGTAAATCCCGTTGCTTACTGCCAAATTCCCTATCATGTGCTACCGCTTTGTCATTATAAAGAAAACATCTCTGTTTTATTGCCCATTTTCGATAGTACCAGGTTTTCTCTAAAATAGAAATGTATTTTTCTGCTACCGCATAATTACGATAAATAAGATTCGTTTTAATCAACATTTTCAACATTGAGGGATTTCCATAACGGCAACTGACAAATGAATCAAAAGCTTTATCTTGTGCTGCCGAGATATTACCTATTCTATAATAGATATAACTTAACAAAGTAATCACTTCAGGGATCCTTCTAGCATTTCCACCAACCATTAGTGAAAAAGGATCTTGCTGGTGATAGCTAAAAAGATTCTCTATCAGTTCTCCTTTGTATGAAAGAGCAAGATTAACATAATTCATAAGTAAATAATTCCTTCTATCTTGTATAGCATCATATTCTCCAAGAATATCATTCCAATTGCCTATCACAACATCTCGTTGCAGCCTAAAAAACACATTAAACTTTGAATCTTTGCTCGAAGATAGCAAATATACACTATAACCAACATCAAAAATTAAAAGAAGAGAAGAAATTATTATCCATGTTGCTGTTCTCAATTTCCTCAGTAAATGAGTTATCCAAAGAACAGGAGGAAGTATAACAAATGCTATCCATGACATGAGCAAGCCAAAACGCGGTTTTAATAATGGTTCATAATAAAAATCGTTAGTAAAGGCAAAGCGTGTATTGACAATTATTCCTAAATGTATACATAAGAAACCAGTAATAAGAATAAGACCTACTGATATTATTTGCCAGAAGGCACTTTTCCTTTTCATTAAGAGATCATAAAATAGAATAGAAACAGAAAATGGAATTGCTACAGGTCCCGCTAAAAAGTATAAAATCAGAGAAAACAAACTCCCTATAATCACTCTCCATAAAACTGTTCTTTGCTCTGTTATCCAAGTATACAGTGCAAAAGAGACTATCATTAGCACAAATGCTACAAATCCATCATAGTTATAATAAAAGTCAGATAGTGCATTCAATTGCAAAATAACTGGCATGAAGCAGAAGGGGACAAGATATATACCTCTTGTCTCAGGGTAAAGACGGTATAATGAGTGCCATATCAACCATGTAGTTATTCCACCAAGAACTGCTGTAATTATTGGGCCAGTCCAATGGAGGCAAAAAAATTGTACAAGAAACTGACTTAGTAATAAAGATAGTCCGCCAAAAGAAAAATAGCGATCACAAAAGGAAGAATAGTCATAAATGAAAATCTGTTGCTGTTCACGATAATAAAAGAAAAATTCCTGATTAGCATTTAACAAATATACCCATAGGGTTACCATAGATACTATTAATACTACTGGCAAAAATTCTTTTATTTTCATTATTAACATTCTATTTTATAAAGAAAACTTCTGAGCTCATTTACTGTACAAATAACGAAAAGTATTAGGAATAACAGAAAAATCCCCATTCAAATATTGAAGCTGAATGATCGCTGTACGACGTGGACTTACCTGTGTAAGACTATTATGAGTATGAAACACATACCACATATTACCATTCGTATCACTAAAGATATCGCCATGTCCTGTACCATTAGCATTAATTATTGTATGATCAAGGATAGCCCCTGAATGCTTAGTCCATGGTCCCAAAGGCGAATTTGCCGTTGCATAGCCCACAGCATATTGAGGATAAGTATAATCATTAGCAGAATAAAAAAGAAAATATACTCCATCCTTTTTGATTACTGTCGGTCCTTCTGCAACAGACCAACTATTACCTTTTACATTTTCCCAACCACTAGAAGCAGATTTAATGCAT
>DHOX01000026.1:0-1056 GCA_002409785.1 Prevotella sp. UBA5379
CGAGAAAGACGAAGTTCGGTAATTTCATGCGGCATACGAATATCGATGAACTGCCGCAGTTCTGGAATGTTCTTATGGGTACGATGTCAATCGTAGGGCCCCGGCCGCACATGCTCAGGCATACGGAAGTTTACTCCCGGCTTATTTCCAAATATATGGTGCGCCATTTCGTGAAACCGGGGATCACTGGCTGGGCGCAGGTGACGGGATGTCGTGGGGAGACACATGAACTGTGGCAGATGGAAAGACGTGTGAGAAAGGATATCTGGTATATCGAGCATTGGTCGTTTCTCCTGGATCTGAAGATTATCTGGCTGACAATCTGGGAAGTGATCTCTGGAAAGAATGATGAAGCCTACTGAAGGGACGGGATGTCTAGCCTTGGCATTACTAGTTTTCTGTAAGTGTCCCAAACAGGCATTTTGCATGAACTCTTAGCAAATGATCCCTTTATGTTCATATTAAAGATCAAGGAATGATATTGAGTACAATAGATTCCAAAAAACTGTTCCGGAAAATACTGCGTTTCAAGTTTTGCTGTATCTGCTGATAAAGCATGAATGATTTGCCGGCACGACGGACACCAGTCAGTACATAACTGGCAAAGTCTTCCATCTGAAAATGACGTTGTACTATTTTGTGACGAGCTGCTTATGGATGGATATTCCATTGAATGTCAGTGTTTCTGAATCGCTGTTGCAATGTACGGATTCTCTTTATGAGTCCACTTTTTAAAGTGGACTCAAAGATTAATTTTAAAATTAAAGACATGGATATTAAAAAAATTTTGGGAACAGATCAGATTTGTGTATTATCATCAACTGATCTTAAAGAGTTTGCACTTGAACTTATTGAAGAAATCAAGGCACAGGAAAAAGTTGATAACAAGATGTATACTGCAGATGAGTTTGCGGAAAAACATAGTGTCAGCAAGCAAACGCTGTGGCGCTGGTGCAAGGAAGGAATCTTGAAATCGATGAAGATCGGCGGGAAAGTCTACTATAAAGAAAGCGATCTAAAAAGTCTGTGAGTACTGTTTTTTATCTATTGTGACAT
>DHOX01000026.1:1252-15545 GCA_002409785.1 Prevotella sp. UBA5379
AGGTAGTTAGTTTTATGTATGGTGACCTCGGTGGGATTCAAACCCACGACCTTCAGAACCGGAATCTGACGCTCTATTCAGCTAAGCTACGAGGCCCTTTAAATCATTTTTAAACCACTTTACCGTCTATACGCGACTGCAAAGTTACTAAATAAGTTTGATTATACAAAGTTTTTCTTTTTAAATCGTCCGTTATCGGAAAGAAATTCTCAGATGCTTATGTGCAAATAGTCATTAAAACAAAAATAATCCTTTCGTTCTGACAAATATTCCTAAAATAATATTGCATGCTAATAATAAATATGTATCTTTGCAAAGAGAATTGAAATACAAAATAAAATATAGAATAGATGAGTAGATTGATTAAACCAGTGGGGTATCATGCCCTTCTGGACATGCAGCAGACAGAATTGGGAATCAAGTTGATTAAAGATTTTTTCCAGCAGGACCTGTCTGCAGAATTAAGGTTACGTCGTGTTACCGCTCCTTTGTTTGTCCTTAAAGGACTTGGCATCAATGATGATCTGAACGGTGTGGAGCGTCCCGTTTCTTTTCCGATTAAAGATCTCGGTGATCAAGTGGCTGAAGTCGTACATTCATTGGCAAAATGGAAGCGCCTGGCTTTGGCTGAATACCATATTCCCGCAGGCTATGGCATTTATACGGACATGAATGCTATCCGTCCGGACGAAGAACTTGATAACTTGCATTCCCTATATGTAGACCAGTGGGATTGGGAAGCTGTGATTACGCGTGAGGATCGTACGATTGCTTTCCTGGAAAATGTTGTCCGTAAGATATACGGGGCCATTCTTCGGGCTGAATACCTGACTTGTGAGAACTATCCTCAGATCAAGCCTTTCTTGCCGAAACAGATTCATTTCATTCATAGCCAGGATCTTCTTGACCGCTATCCGGACAAGACCCCTAAAGAGCGTGAGGATGCAATTTGCAAGCAGTATGGAGCGGTATTTGTTGAGGGAATAGGAGGTAAACTCTCTGATGGCAAAAAGCATGATGGTCGTGCTCCTGATTACGATGACTGGAGTACAATGGCAGAAAATGGCAAGATGGGATTAAATGGAGATATTCTTGTCTGGTATCCTACCTTGAACCGTAGTTTCGAATTGAGTTCCATGGGCATCCGCGTGGATAAGGAATCTCTTCTTCGTCAGCTGGAGATTGAAGGTAAGGAAGAAAGGGAGAAACTTTATTTCCATCAGAGACTCTTGAAAGGAACGCTTCCGCTGAGTATCGGCGGGGGGATCGGACAGAGCCGGCTCTGTATGTTGCTCCTTCATAAAGCTCATATCGGGGAGATCCAAGCCAGTATATGGCCTGATGAGATGCGCAGGGAATGTGAAGAGACGGGCATGAAATTGATTTGATTATAAGAATAAGGACTGGGATCTGTTCAGAATGTTCCCGGTCTTTCACTCAAAGCTCCGCGATAAAAACTGTTCTATCGCGGAGCTTTTCTTTACCGGTTTCCCGGATGCATTGAACCGTGGGCTCAGTTTAAGTCCAGGTCAAGTAGATCCCGGAGCTTTTCTACGCCGGGGTTATCTTTTCTCATCTTATCGAACAATTCACGCTTGGTTAAGATCTTTCCTACTTCTTCTTTTTTTGCTAACCGGATATCCAGGGTGAGGTTCCGATTATGCAGGTCTTTAAGAAGTGTGGTCTTGATCCGATTCTGAATTTTCTTCACATCTTCGAGGAAAATCTCGTTATCCACGACGAGTTCTATATGAGGATACTCGGTAATCTTCGGACTGATATGTTTCAATCTCTGGGCCAATCCTACCAGTTTCTGAGGCATACGGTTACACATCATCAGCCATTCCGTCTGTAGTTGTTCCTGACTGAACGTCCGATCCTCTTCCGTTGCCTTTGCCGGATCTTCTTCGTCTTCTGTTTTCTGGGTGACAGTGGGATCATGGGGATTGAGGATAGACTGGAAGGACATGCCTATATTTCCTGCCTTAAATGTGGTGTGGACAGCCTGTTGAGAAGGCTCGCCGGCAGACTGTTGCTGGAGAGGCTCTTCCGGTTTTGTCTGGATCGGAGGGACAATTGTATTTTCAGGAGTCGGCTGGCCGCTATGGGAAACATCAGAGATCGCTGGAGCTTCCGGGCTCTCTTTCTCGTCAGCTTCGGGAGTTGTCTTTTGTTCCTGAGCTTCAGTATGGATGTTCTGATCTGCTATGGGGGCAGAAGGTGTTTGTTTCTTGGATTGTCTGCCTGACCTGGCCTGTCCAGGAGGTGTCGTTGTGGAAGGTGACGGATGGGATTTGAAAATAGGTTTTAAAGGTTGCTGCTCCGTGCTGACCGGAAAATCCTCCGGTTGTGTCAGTTGGGCAATTTCGATCAGTGTCAGTTCTACGAGCAGACGCTTGTTGCTGCTTTGACGATATTGTACGTCACAGGTGTTCATGATCTTCAATGCGCCATAAAGAAAGGCCGGAGTGCAGCGCTCTGCCTGTTCACAATAGCGCTTTTTCTGTTCATCACTCGAGTCCAGAAGGACGATCGTACTTTTGTCCTTCGCCATCATGACGTTTCTCACATGTTCCGCGAGGCCGTCGATGAAATCTCCGCCATCAAATCCTTTGGCCAGGATTTCGTTGAAGAGCAGCATTATGTCACATACCTGGTCCTTGAGGGCCAGGTCGATAACTTTGAAATAGTAATCTGCGTCAAGGACATTCAGATCTTCAATTACCTTCTGGTAGGTGATGTCTCCCTGACTGAAACTTGCAGCCTGGTCGAAGATAGAGAGGGCATCACGCATTCCGCCGTCAGCTTTTTCTGCAATGAGAGCCAGGGCACGTTCCTCGTAGGTGATCCCTTCATGGTCTGCTACCATCTTCAATTGTTTGACGGTATCAGGGACGGTCATCCGGTCGAAATCGTAGACCTGACAACGGCTGATAATCGTAGGCAGGATTTTGTGCTTTTCTGTTGTTGCCAGGATGAAGATGACATGAGCCGGCGGCTCCTCAAGGGTCTTGAGGAAAGCGTTGAAGGCAGCTTGTGAAAGCATGTGAACCTCATCTATGATGAACACCTTGTATTTGCCTATCTGAGGCGGCACCCGTGTCTGCTCCATGAGTTTCTTGATGTCCTCCACAGAGTTGTTGCTAGCCGCATCAAGTTCGAAAATATTATAGGACCGCTTTTCATTGAAGGCCTTGCAACTCTCACACTGATTACAGGCTTCACCGTCCTGGGTGGGGTGCTCACAGTTGATGGTTTTGGCAAAGATTCTTGCACAGGTCGTCTTGCCTACGCCTCGGGGACCGCAGAAAAGATACGCATGAGCCAGTTTCCCGCTTTTAATGGCGTTCTTCAGCGTGGTCGTAAGGGTCGTTTGCCCGATTACCTGGTCGAATGTCATCGGGCGGTACTTTCGTGCGGAAACAATATAATCTGCCATTTTGTCTCGTTTATCTTTGATCGTCTTTGATTGCAAAGGTACTATAAAAAAGTGAGGATAGGCAGGAAAAGCGGAGTTATTTTAGTCTTGGACAGAATTGCCGGTCGTGTTTTGGTGACCTTTTCAAGGAGGGATTAAGGTGCTTTGAAAAAAGGATCGCCCTTGAGATCTAAAATTCTTGTTTTTCGTTTTCTTTTTCAATTTAATTTCTTACTTTTGCAAAGGCAAAAATGTGTTATGGCAAATCATCTGAATGAGTTGTTGAATTTTCTCTCTCATTACAAGTACTTGATTACAATTGTAGTGGGATTTCTCATTGTCGGAGTCTTCGATGAGAACAGTTTCCGTATGCGGATTAAGTATGAATTGCAGATCGGTGAACTGAAAGACCAGATCAGACGGTATGAAACCCAGAACAGGACGGACACCCGTAAACTTCAGGAGCTGAGACGGGATCCCAAGTCTATTGAGAAGATTGCACGTGAGGACTATTTCATGAAAGCAAATGATGAGGATATTTTTGTGCTGAGCACCGATGAGGCGGAGAATCAAAACAATGATAATGATCAAAATCAAGATGATGGAACGACGAAGTAAAGGCAAAGATATTATATTTCTGGCAGGTGGTGTGCTGATGGTTATCGGAGCGGGCTGTTTCGCTTTCGGTTTCATACACCCTTCCCTGTTAAAGACGGTATGCTGGATCTATTTGCTGGGTTCGCTCATGTTTTCCATTCCACAGATCATGCAAAGTTATGAGAACCGGAGCCTGACGGTCCGCCGTTTAAAGAAAATCCAATGCTTCAGCGATATTTGCTTTGTCCTGGCCGGCATTTCCATGGTCGACACAGCTTACCAGTTGTTGGAGCCCCTTTTCGTAAATGAGGAGACCTATATTACCTTTATCTATAACAAATGGGTGGCAATCTTATTGATAGCTGCATTGATTGAACTCTATACTACTCATCGTATCAGCCATGAGCTGGCTAAAGAAAATCCACCGCAAAAAAAATCCCCAGTGGATTGATTTGTAGGAATAATGTTTGGATAAGTATAAAGATCTGATGATTCTAAAACAGTCTGACTACCCGTCATGAGATTGTGCGAAAAAAATATAAAAGATATAGAGAATCAATTAAATTGGATAAAAATATTTCCGTAAATTGAATATAGGTTGTACCTTTGTTAAAAGTAAAAGAATCGCCACTTATGAATAAAATGATTTGCGCATTTGCCACGTTGCTGGCATTTACTTCTTGTGCTAACAGTTATCATATTATCGGCACGAGTAATGTCTCGACACTTGACGGGCGTATGCTTTATCTGAAGGTCTTGAAGGATAATGACTTTAAAAAGTTAGATTCCTGTGACGTCGTACACGGTCAGTTCCAGTTTACTGGCAATGTGGATACTACGCGTATGGCCAGTATCTTCATGGATAGTGAGAGTGTCTTGCCATTGGTCCTTGAGTGTGGCGATATTACAGTGAAAATCGACAACACGCAGCAACTTGTCAGCGGAACTCCGCTGAATGATAAACTCTTTAAATTCTTTACGCGTTATAATCAGTTGAAGAATGAAGAAGCTGAGCTTGTCCATCGTCAGGATGAAGGGATCATGAACGGTCGTAATATGGCTGAGGTTAATGCTCGTTTGAATGCAGATGCTGCACGTCTTTCCGCAGAGGAGGATCGGTTTATTACCAATTTTGTCTGTAGTAATTTTGATAATGTCCTGGGCCCGGGGATCTTTTTCATGGTGACGGCAGGAAATGAGTATCCTATGCTTACACCGTGGATAGAAGATGTCATGAGCAGGGCAACTGACAAATTCAAGAATGACCCTTACGTGAAAGATTATTATGAAAAGGCTCAGGAAAATGAGCAGATCATGAATGGGATGAGACAGCCGGGAAGGCATACGGCCCACCAGGCTCCACCACCTCCGGATGATCCGAATAATCCTAATGCCGCTCCGGCTCCTACACCTGCTGCCTTGGCACAGCCTGCTTCGGAATGAGGACGGATAGTCCCTTTTCCGGTGATCACGTGCAGTGCTTGTAATAATTGGTTCTCAAGGCTGCCGGCATGACCCCGGATCGTTTTCAATAACATAACGGATAGTCAATGAGTATAAGTATCAAGGGGGGTACGATTGTGAATGAGGGACACTTTTTCAAGGGTGATCTTATCATCGAAAATGATCGTATTGCCGGGATCTTTCAGGCAGACAGAGCACCCCGTAGCAGTCATGACCAGGAGGTTGATGCTACGGGGTGCTTCATTTTGCCCGGGGTGATCGATGAACATGTGCATTTCCGGGAACCCGGAATGACACAGAAGGCGGATATGGAAAGTGAAAGCAGGGCCGCTGCTTACGGTGGCGTGACTTCTTATTTTGAAATGCCGAATACGAATCCTCCGACTACTACTTATGAGAACCTGGCAGATAAATTTCAAAGGGCTTCTCTGGAGAGTCATGTCAATTATAGTTTCTTCTTTGGGGCGACAAATAGTAATGCTTGTCTTTTTGAACATTTGGACCGCAGCCGTATCCCGGGAATAAAACTCTTTATGGGGGCGAGCACCGGTAACATGCTGGTGGACCGCCTGGAATCTTTGAGAACGGTGTTCCGTGCTGCCGCTGCCCTGGGCGTGCCGCTGATGACTCATTGTGAGGATATGGGAGTGATCTCTGCAAATATGTGTAAGGCTAAAAAGAGTTATGGGGAGGATCCCCCGGTATCTTTGCACCCCCTGATCCGTAGCGCAGAGGCTTGTTATAAGAGTAGTCTCCTGGCGGTATCTCTGGCCAGGGAGATGGGGACGAGGCTCCATATTGCTCATGTTTCCACAGGCCGTGAATTGGCCTTTGCGGCTCCGATAATGTCAGATGCCGGGCGGATCCCCCAGATTACGCTGGAGGCGTGTGTCCCTCATCTCTTCTTTTCTGCTGACGATTATGCTCGTAAAGGTGCGCTGATCAAATGTAATCCTGCTATCAAGGATAAAGCAGAACGAACAGAATTACGAAGGGCATTATCTGATGGACGAATTTTCTGTATCGGTACAGATCATGCTCCTCATCAGTTGGCTGACAAACAGGGGGGCTGTGTGAAGGCTGCTTCGGGAATGCCTATGGTGCAGTTCTCCCTGGTGTCCATGTTGGAACTGGTGGATGAAGGTTTCCTTACGATTGAACAACTGGTGGAACTGATGTGCCATCATCCTGCTCTTCTCTTTGGGGTAAAAGACCGTGGCTTCCTGAGGAAAGGATATAAGGCTGACGTGGTAATTGTGAGACCGAATCAGAGGTGGAAGGTGACGGGGAATTGCATCCAGAGCAAATGTAAATGGAGTCCCGTCGAGGGGCATGAATATCACTGGAAGGTGATGGCTACTCTTTGCAATGGCCACCTGATCTATCATGATGGACATTTCGATCCGGACTATCGTGGAGAAGAAATCAGTTTCGAACATTAAGATATAGTGAAATGAAAGGCGGGGAGAGGATCCGGGAATCAAAGGACATGCAGCGTCGAATGCGAAAAATCCTCACGTATAAGGTGAGTGACATAGAGCCTTATATCAACTGGCTCTATTTTTATCATGCCTGGAGTCTGGATGGGAAACCTAAGGAGGAAAAGGATCATCTTCATGAAGAAGCTGAAAGGTTGTTGGACTCCTGGGAAGGAAAGGTCTGTACCCGTGCGGTCTTCGGCTTATATGAGGCAAACAGTGATGGGGACGATCTCTTGCTGAATGGAGTCCGTATTCCTATGCTTCGGCAGCAGAAGGCTGAAAGCACAGGGGCCCCTAATCTCTGTATGGCTGATTTTGTCCGCCCGCTCTCTTCAGGCATCGAGGATACTGCCGGTGCCTTCGCTACCACCGTGGAGGGGATGAGCGTGGGGGACGGGGAGAGTGATCCTTATCGGAAAATGCTTTCACAAACTCTTGCAGACCGCTTGGCTGAAGGAACGGCGGAGAGAATGCATGAGGAAGTGAGGCGGCATTACTGGGGGTATGCGCCGGATGAACATTTGACAATGCAAGAAACTCACCTGGAAAAATATCAGGGAATCAGGCCGGCGGTAGGCTATCCGTCGTTGCCTGATACGAGTGTGAACTTTATCCTCAGTGACCTGCTGAACATGAAGGAAATTGGTATCCGGCTCACTGAAAGTGGTATGATGATTCCTCATTCTTCTGTGAGCGGCTTCCTGTTCGCTCATCCTCAGAGCCGCTATTTTGACCTGGGGAAAATAGGTGAGGATCAGTTGCGTGATTATGCTCGCCGCCGGGGGGTGCCTGTAGAACTGATGAGGCATTTCCTGCAATCCAGTCTGCTTCGGAAATAGTTCTGAACGGGAGTGGAAAGGATGAGACGGGAGGGTGAGCGTTTCTGGGAAGGAGTATTGTTTCCGGAAGTTAAAGAAGTGGGAGAATAGTTACCCGTTGATCAGCCTGCAAACAAGTGACAAGAGAAGGGCGGAAAGACGGGGTAAAACTCTAAAATAGGGAAAAAGCGCGTGATAGCAAGAATATTTGTATGGATCATCCTGCTGATAACATTGCCAGATCTGTATATCTACGTTCATTTTTTCCACCATCGTACCAGACCGTTACGGTGGTGGGCAGCTTTGTTATGGGGCTTCGTCTCTATCGGAATGATTGCCTATACAATAGGACTGGCCAGTGTCAAGAGTTTTATTCCTGATCATTATGCGTGGATAGAAGTGTATCTCTTCCTTGTCGGGATTTTTGTCAACCCGAAGGTGGTTTTCGCACTTTGTTCATGGGTGGGTGCAGGCTGGTGCCGTCTTAGGCATACTCAGGTCAATCAGGGCAACCGTGTAGGGGCTATCCTGGCGGGGCTGACCATACTGGTGTTTGTCTATGGAATGACCATCGGCCCGAGGAAATTGCGGGTGACCCATCAGGATCTCTATTTCAGGGATCTGCCCTCCCGCTTTGAGGGCTATAAGATCGTACAGTTCAGTGATGCTCATGTGGGCACGTTCAACCATTTTATGGATTCGACACTGGCACGGGATGTAGACAGTATTATTGCCCAGAGAGCAGATCTGATTTGCTTCACTGGTGATCTGGTGGATACACGTGCTTCTGAGGTTTATCCTTGCAGGTCGGTCCTTGCACGGCTGACTCGGAAATCCGGTGCGCCGGTATATAGTATACTGGGTAATCATGATTACAGCATCTATCTGGATGTCTCTCCGGGGAAAAAGAAGGAGAACGAAAAAGAGTTACAGCATCTGGAACGCCAGTTAGGCTGGAGACTGTTGATGAATCAGCATGCAGTGATCCGTCGCGGCAAGGATTCTATTGTCATAGGCGGCGAAGAGAATGAGGGATCGAGAAGATTTCCGAAGAAGTCGGACCTGCCGAAAACTCTCGAGGGCGTGGGATCGCATGCTTTCCTCATCATGCTCCAGCATGATCCCACGGCGTGGGATGACAGTATCCTCCCTTGCTCTCATGCTCAGCTTACCTTATGCGGGCATACTCATGCGGGGCAGATTAATATATTCGGACTGCGTCCTTCGCGCTTGGTTTATCGCGAAGACTATGGGCTGTATGAAAAAGAGGGCCGGTATTTATATGTCTCTGCAGGATTGGGCGGTCTCATCCCTTTCCGTTTCGGCGCAACACCGGATATAGTGGTCTTCACCTTGCATAGGGGACCTGCGGGAAGGTGACGCCTTTTCGTGGGCTGGGGCTGACTGGATAGGACAGGAAAAAATTAAAACGTAAAACTATAGGTAATGGAAATTTTATCATCTCTGCATTATAAAAAGACTGTGATCATGTCATGGCCGGAAATTCTTCTGGAATTTGTCAAATTATAATAGAAACCAAATAACTAGTCTTAACAAACTATGAAATTGATAATGACTTTTTTTTACCGCCTGTACCAGTTAGTGATTTTCTTGCCGGTTTTCCTTGCGTTTACGATTGTCTGTGCGTTGACGGCCATTATAGGTTGTCTGGTTGGCAATGAACATTTCTGGAGTTACTATTCTGGTAAGATCTGGGCAAAGTTGACGATCCGTATGCTTTTCCTTCCAGTGAGAATAGAAGGAAGAGAGAATCTGGATAAGAACCAGAGTTATGTCTTTGTCGCCAACCATCAGGGAACATTTGACATTTTTCTCATCTATGGCTTCCTTAACAGGAATTTTAAATGGATGATGAAAAGGGAGTTGGAACGTATTCCTTTTGTGGGGGCTGCATGCAAGTTCAGTCATCACATCTTTGTCGACAAGCGTACTCCTTCCGGCATCCGGCGTACCATTGAAGAGGCCCAGAAGACTTTGAAAGAGGGGATGTCCTTGGTCGTGTTTCCTGAAGGAGCACGTAGCTGGACCGGGCACATGGGGGTATTCCGGCGTGGCCCTTTCCTGCTTGCCGATGAGTTGCAGCTGCCGGTATGCCCCTTGACAATCAATGGCAGTTTTGAGGTAAAACCACGGATGAAGGATTTCTGGTGGGTCTACTGGCATCCTCTGAAACTGACGATTCACAAACCTATCCCTCCTTTGGGACATGGCCGCGAGAATGAAAAATATCTGATGGAGAAGAGTTATGGAGCCATCATGTCATCTTTGGAACCCGATTACCAGGGATTTGAAGAAAATACAGACCAATAAGAAAGAGATTTACAAATAAATTTTCTAAATTTGCAAATGGATTGGGCATCCGGTCATGGAAGAACTTCCTTGCCGGGGGTGTCCTTGTTGGAGTCTAAAAATAAAGCGTATGAGTGATTCTATTGTCATCATTCCTACTTATAACGAGAAGGAAAACATAGAGAAGATTATCCGGGCGGTCATGGGACAGGAGAAACCTTTTGATATTCTCATCATTGATGATGGCAGCCCTGACGGTACGGGAGATATTGTCCGCAGACTGATGGCAAAAGAGTTTGCCGGCAGCTTGTTCCTCGTTGAGCGAAAAGGTAAACAGGGATTGGGTACAGCTTATATCATGGGTTTCAAATGGGCTCTGGCCCGGTCGTATGATTACATCTTTGAGATGGATGCTGATTTCAGTCATAATCCTGCTGATCTGCCGCGGTTGTATGCGGCCGTTCATGATGAGGGTTATGATGTGGCTGTAGGGTCTCGTTATGTGAGTGGAGTCAATGTCGTCAACTGGCCCATAGGACGGGTGCTGATGAGCTATTTCGCATCGGATTATGTACGCTTGATTACCGGGATGAAAATTCATGATACTACTGCCGGATTTGTTTGTTACCGGCGCAGGGTGCTTGAGACCATCCAACTCGATCAGATTCATTTCAAGGGTTATGCTTTTCAGATCGAAATGAAATATACTGCATATAAAATTGGTTTTAAAATAAAGGAAGTACCTGTTGTGTTCGTCAACCGCCGTGAGGGAACGAGCAAGATGAGCGGGGGAATCTTCAGCGAAGCTTTCTTTGGCGTGATACGCCTCCGCCTGGACAGTTGGTTCCGTAAATACCCCAGACTTCCTGAACAGGCATGACGATAGAGGAATTAAGTCTTTTGTATGGCAGATTGCCGCAGGCGTCTGCTCTTGTCGGATCACTGGAGAGAAAGTCGCGGAAAACGATTTTTCTCAGGGGATTAATGGCTTCTGCCACCCCGATGCTTTTTGCGTCGGTCTATAATCGTCTTCACCGTACGCTTGTCTTTATCCTTGATGATGACGATGAAGCCGGATATTTTTATCATGATCTTACTCAGGTCCTGGGTGAGGACCGCGTGCTTTTCTTTCCAAGCAGTTATAAGCGCGCGGTGAAATATGGCCAGCGTGACTCTGCCAAGGAAATATTACGGACTGAAGTCCTGGCACGGCTGACGGGGAATGATGCTGCTTTCTCTGCCAGACAGGAGGACAGGGCTGAAGAGGACAAGGTGCAGGAGACGTTTATCGTTACCTATCCTATGGCTTTGGCTGAGCTGGTGGTCTCACGTTCTAAACTGGATCGTCAGGTGATCCGGTTGAAGGTGGGGGAGAGCGCACCGGTGTCTGACCTGCTGAAACGGTTGCGTGAATTAGGTTTCACGGAACAGGACTATGTCTATGAACCGGGGCAGTTTGCTTTGCGCGGCAGCATCCTGGACGTCTATTCTTTCAGTTGTGAGAGCCCTTATCGTGTTGATTTCTTTGGGGATGAAATCGATACGATCCGCACTTTCGAAGTGCAGGACCAGTTGAGCAAGGATAAAAAGGATGAGGTTGAGATCGTCCCGGAACTGGCGCAGCTGGAGAGCGAGAAGATCCCTTTCCTGCAATTCCTGCCCGATAATTCCGTGCTTTTGTCCAAGGATTTTACCTATATCCGGGATACAATTGATCAGATTTATAGGGATGGATTTTCCAGTCAGGCTTTGACCGAGCGGATGGAGGGGGCTACGGAACGGGAACAGAAGCAGATCATGCAGCAGATGAAGAAAGAGAATATTCTCTGTATGTCTTCACAGTTTGTCTCTGATTCCCAAAAATTCCAGCAGGTGGAGTTTGGACCTGCTGCAAATAATCAGAATACTGTCATCTCCTTTCACATAGAGTCCCAGCCGCTTTATCATAAGAATTTCCAGCTCCTGTCTAAAAGTCTGCAGGATTATCTCCTGAAAGGTTACCAACTGTATATCCTGGCGGACAGTCAGAAGCAGAATCAGCGTCTGAAGGAGATTTTTGCAGGGGAGGAACTGGAGCAATATCATGTGCAGTTTACTCCTGTTGATCATACCGTGCATGAAGGGTTCGTGGATAATGACCTGAAAATATGTGTTTTCACCGATCATCAGATCTTTGACCGGTTCCATAAGTATAGTCTTCGTTCGGATAGTGCTCGGCTGGGGAAGATGGCTCTGACGATGAAAGAGTTGCAGGAGATGGACATCGGTGACTATATCGTGCATGTGGATTTTGGAATTGGTAAATTCGGGGGACTGGTCAGGGTGCCGTTGCCTCCTGATCCCCGTCATCCGGAAAAAGATGGCAGAGCGGGCTACCAGGAGATGATCAGGATCATCTATCGCAATAATGATAAGGTGGATGTCTCCATCCACAGCTTATATAAGATTTCCAAATACCGTAGCAATGATACGGACCAGCCGCCACAGTTGTCTACCCTGGGTACGGGGGCCTGGAACAGGCTGAAGGAAAAGGCTAAGAAGAAGATCAAGGATATTGCCCGTGATCTGATCCGGCTTTATGCTGAGCGACGCAGGGAGAAGGGATTTGCTTTCAGCCCGGATAACTATATGCAGCACGAACTGGAAGCGAGTTTCATGTATGAAGACACACCTGATCAGTATAAGGCTACTCAGGAGGTGAAGAAGGATATGGAATCTCCCCGCCCTATGGATCGTCTGGTCTGTGGTGATGTGGGATTTGGAAAGACGGAAGTGGCTGTCCGGGCTTCCTTTAAGGCTGCCTGTGACTCGAAACAGGTGGCTGTCCTGGTTCCGACCACGATACTGGCTTACCAGCATTTCCAGACGTTTACCCAGCGCCTGAAAGATATGCCGGTGCGTGTGGATTATCTTTCCCGTGCACGTACGGGAAAACAGACAAAGAGTGTGCTGGCTGATCTTGCAGCTGGAAGAATAGATATTCTGATCGGCACTCAGAAATTGCTGGGGAAGTCGGTGAGATGGCATGATCTTGGCCTCTTGGTCATTGATGAGGAACAGAAGTTCGGGGTGTCTACAAAGGAAAAACTCCGGAAGTTGAAAGTTAATGTCGATACGCTCACGATGTCTGCTACGCCTATCCCCAGAACCTTGCAGTTTTCCCTTATGGGAGCAAGGGATATGAGCATCATCCGCACTCCGCCTCCTAATCGCTATCCGATCCATACTGAAGTGGATGCCTTCGGTCATGAGGTCATTGCTGATGCCATTAATTTTGAGATGAGCCGTAATGGACAGGTGTTCTTCGTCAATAACCGGATCTCAAACCTTCCGGAACTGGCTGACATGATCCATAAGTATGTGCCTGACTGCCGTGTCGCTATCGGGCACGGTCAGATGCCTCCGGAAGAATTGGAAAAGGTCTTGATGGGATTTTATAATGATGACTATGATGTGCTTCTGTCTACGACCATTGTAGAGAATGGTATTGATATTCCTAATGCCAATACCATTATCATCAATGATGCGCATCGTTTCGGGCTTGCTGACTTGCACCAGATGAGGGGACGGGTGGGACGTTCCAACAAGAAGGCATTCTGCTATCTGCTGGCTCCTCCAAAGAGTAGTCTGACTACTGAGGCACGGCGAAGGCTGGAAGCTCTGGAAAACTTCTCAGAGCTTGGAAGTGGATTTAATCTGGCTATGCAGGATCTTGATATTCGTGGAGCCGGTAATCTGCTGGGTGCTGAGCAAAGTGGGTTTATGGAAGATCTCGGGTATGAAACTTATCAGAAGATTCTCTCTCAGGCTGTCACCGAACTGAAGAATGAGGAATTCCAGGATCTCTATTCTGAAGAGATGCAACAGGGACAGGTCGTGACGGGTGATGACTTCGTGGATGATTGTGCCGTGGAAAGTGATCTGGAGATGTATTTCCCGGATAATTATGTGCCTGGAAGTAGTGAAAGGATGCTGCTCTATCGTGAACTTGACCAGATAGAGGATGATCAGGCTCTGGAGGATTACCGGAAACGGCTCATTGACCGCTTTGGCCCTGTACCCCGTGAAGGGGAGGAACTCATGCGGGTGGTCCAGCTCCGCAGATCAGGAAAACGCCTGGGATGTGAGAAGATCATTCTCAAACAGGGGAATATGCAACTCCAGTTTGTCAGTAATGACAAGAGCCCGTTCTATCAGAGCCAGAC
>DHOX01000023.1 GCA_002409785.1 Prevotella sp. UBA5379
GCGGTCATGATAGACCCCGTCCTGACTCTTCTCGCGCCTTCCCAATTCCCTTTCTATATGCTGGGTAGTTCTCAGTACCCCCCTGGGGGAAAGGGATGTCCGCACCCCAATGCAACAATTCATGAAATTATGAACCGACTCAAAGCCCCACGGTTTTGTCTCAATGAGGGAAGACCGGCCGTCGACCCTGCCCACCTGCTTACAGATACGCAAGATCGCTTCATCGATATTCTGCCTGCGATTACCCATATTGGAGCCCAGTCCTAAATAGATCTGATGCATTTCAAAAACTTTAAAGCGGACGGGAAGGAATGGTATCAAGCCAAAGGCTCTTCCGTAACCGTCTCATCCTGAGGACAGTCCTCTAATCGTTGACGATCAGAAGGGCATCCCCGAAACAGCCGAATTGATAGCCGTTCTTGACCGCCATATTATAAGCTTCCATGACAAGATCATAGCCCCCGAAGGCTGCTGTGCTCATCAATAAAGGTGATTCCGGATGATAGAAATTGACGACCATACTGTCAGCCAGTCCGAAATCATAAGGCGGGAAGATAAACTTATTTGTCCAGCCCTTGTATTCCTTCAGGAGTCCGTCCGTGCCCACAGCCGTTTCGGTAGCCTTGGCCACGCTTGCTCCTACGATGCAGACATGATGGCCCATTTTCTTAGCCTGGTTGACCGTGTCACAAGCCTCTTTTCCGATCACCATTTCTTCCGAATCCATCTTATGTTTGGTCAGATCCTCCACCTCTATCTCGTGGAAGTTACCCAGTCCGCAGTGCAGAGTGATGAAAGCAGAATGGATGCCCTTGATCTCCATCATCTTCATCAGTTCGCGGCTGAAGTGAAGGCCTGTAGCAGGAGCTGTCACCGCCCCTTCATTCTTAGCGAACACACATTGGAAATTAACCAGGTCATCAGCCGTTGCATGATGATTCTCACGTCTGTCAATGATATATTTAGGCAGGGGAGCCTCTCCCAGGGCGAACAGGTTCCGCTTGAATTCCTCGTGAGGACTGTCATAGAGGAAGCGAAGTGTGCGGCCACGGCTGGTTGTGTTGTCGATGACCTCAGCAACCATCGTACCCGTATCGTCGAAAAAGAGTTTGTTGCCGATACGGATCTTGCGTGCAGGTTCCACGAGGACATCCCATAAACGCATCTCCTCATTGAGTTCCCGAAGGAGAAAGACCTCTATTTTCGCATCCGTTTTCTCCTTGGTGCCATACAGGCGGGCCGGGAACACTTTCGTATCATTGAAGACAAAGGTATCTCCTTCGCCGAAATAATCAAGCATATCCCAGAAGGTAAGGAAATCACCCTTGACGGGTTTGCCTTTTGCCCCTTTCTTGAACATCTCTATCTTGCCCGATTTCTTATGCGCCACCATTAACCGGCATTCATCCGAACGCAGCACCGTAAAAGTCTCTTTCGTACCATCCGTTTTGGTAATCGAATGTTTAGACTGATGCGGATAAAGTGCAACCAGTTCATCCGGTAATTTAAATTTAAACTGAGATAGTTTCATATCACTTCCTGTTCTCCTTTCTTTTCATGTAAAAGGTTTTCCAATTCGTTATCCTTAGGTTCTGTCACCTCCTCCAGCCACCTGTCAATATGATCAAAGTCTACACAATCAGCCACGGAGAATCCACTTGATCTCGTCCGCCGGAGTGAAGTCAGAAAAGCCCCGCTGTCAAGTTTCCTCCCTACATCACGGGCCAGAGCCCGGATATAAGTTCCTTTTCCGCACACCACCCGGATGGTCATCTGCATGGTTTCAGGATAAAAATCCATCAGTTCGATCCGGTCTATATGGACGGGTTTGGGCTGCAGTACGACCTCCTTGCCAGCCCTTCGCAACTCATACGCCCGGTCACCTTTAATCTTGACTGCACTGTAAGAAGGAGGAGTCTGAAGGATGTCCCCCGTAAAAGATTCCAGGACCGTAAGGATTCTGTCCCTTGTGATCTGTAGTGTTGGAAACGTATGATCTACCGTTTGTTCCCGGTCATAACTCGGAGTAGTGGCCCCCAGTTGAAGCGTGGCAACATATTCCTTAGATCCCTGCTGCAGACGCTCGATCTGTTTGGTCATCTTTCCCGTACAAAGGACCAGCACTCCTGTCGCCAAAGGGTCCAGCGTGCCTGCATGACCGATTTTCACGCGATGGTGCAAGCGCTTTTTCAGCAAGTACCGGACATGGGCCAAAGCACCGAAACTGGATATTCTATAAGGTTTATCTATTGCAAAGATCGCTCCTTTCAAGAAATCTATTTTCCCGTTCTCTTCCACCTTCTCCATCCCGCTCAAAGGCCGTTCAGCCCGCAATGACAAGAGAATGACCTGTAGCCAGAAGGATCAGGATGATTGCACCGATGATAATACGATACCATCCGAAAGGCCTGAACCCATGCTTCATGAGAAAACCGACAAACCATTTCATGGCCAGCATAGCTACCACAAAAGCGATGGCACACCCTAAGACCAATAAAAAAATATTATGAGAGGTGGCCCACGTGGTCCCCGCCTTCAGCATGTCAAGAAGATCCAGGAGGGTTGCTCCGGCCATGGTAGGCACTGCGAGGAAGAAGGAAAACTCCGCTGCGCGCTTCCGCGTCAGTTTCTGGGCCATGCCCCCTACTATCGTTGCCATACTGCGGCTGACGCCCGGAATCACGGAGATGCACTGGAACAGTCCGATCATAAACGCGCGTTTGGTAGTCACCTTATTCTGATCTGTTCCCTTATTAAAGATCCGGTCAACAAACAGCATGAAGATACCTCCGATGACCAGCATGACCGCCACGACATTCACGCTGTCAAGCAGAAAGTCCAGCAGTCCGCTCTCCTTAGCGAACAGTCCGATAAAAACGGCCGGGATAACCCCTATGATCAACAACCCATAGAACTTCATCTTTTGCAGGAACTCCTTCCTGTTGCGCATCTGGAAGAAATGCTTCCAATACAAGCAGACCACAGAAAGGATAGCGCCAAACTGTATGATAAAGGTAAAGGCATGCACGAATGGATCCCCCTGGCGTACACCCAGGAGATTCTGTGCAATAATCATGTGACCGGTAGAAGAAACAGGAAGGAATTCCGTCAATCCCTCGACAATAGAGATGATAATAGTCTGAAATAAAGTCATAAGAAAATACCGATGATCAATTAATGTTTATCAATAGAAGAATCTTTCTCCCCCTGAACATCTTTGATTTCAGGCATTTTGTCAGCTTTCTGAGGATCTTTTGGTCTTCTGGCGACAGCATAAATCATAGACAAAAAGCCGATCAGACACACTACAGGAGCGACCTTGATCCTCCTAACGCTGAATATTGACGGCTCAAAATGAGTTTCATTAGAACCCGGTCCGGCCATCAGCACAAAACCGATGACGACAATCAACATACCGACAGCCAGCAAAATGAAGTTGACTTTATCGAATGCATAATTTCTTTTATCCATAATTTTAATGATTTCTTTTATTTTACTCAAGAGAAGCACACTCCCTCAAATTTTATACAACTCTCCAGCCTTCATTTTCAAGAACTTATTCACTGAAATGCTTGCACAAATAGCCGTTATAATGATTCCGAACAGGAATACCGCAGCCCCCGTAATAGCCATCTCCCGCCAGGTCATGATCGTAAGGATTCCCGGTTCATAACGATAGAGCGCATAGACGCCACAGCCCAGGACTGCACAGGACAACACCGCAGCGACCAGTCCGATAAGGATGGCATCCGTGATGAAAGGCCTTCGGATAAATCCCCACGAAGCTCCTACGAGCTTCATGGTATGGATGGAAAATCTGCGCGAGTAGATGCCCAGACGAACGGTATTGCTGATCAAGGAGAAGGACACGAAAGTGAGCAGCACAGCAATAACGAGCAAGATGACGCTGATTTTCGCAATGTTCTGATTGACCTCATTGATCAAGTCCTTCTGATAATCAATCTCGCTGACTTTCGGATAAGTCTTCAGTTCCCTGGAGATCCATCTGAGGGAATCATCATTCGCATAATTACCTTTCACCGTAATCTCAATGGAAGAAAGGAAAGGGTTCACGCCGGCAAACTCACTCGGATTCGTCCCCAGCTCCTTCGTCCCTTCCCTCAAGGCTTCTTCCTTGCTGACATAATGGAGACTATTCACATAAGGACGGACTTTCAACTTATTACAGATCTGCTGAGCTTCGGGAGAGGTCATATCCTGATCCAGCATAATCTGGACCACGAAATTCTCCTTCACATAGGTCGACAGGTTCCGCGCCAGGAGCGTAGAGCATACGACCAATCCTAACAAGACGAGCACCATGGCAGTACTTATACATAAAGTAACAACCTGTAATCCATGATGATTGCGGGTTCTCTGACGATTCTTTCCCATCCTTAATCAAGGGCTATTTTAGAAATATCTGCTTCATGCCGCTCATGATCTTCCTCTCTGAAAGAAGCTTCAAGAAAAGAGCAACATTCACCTATTTAGGTTGCAAATATACGATAAAAGCTTTTAAAACACGACCGTTTAACGAGTATTAACACGGAAAATACAGATTGGAAAGTCTGATTCAAATTAATTTCATACCTTTGTAGTATGATCGCAAAGATTATATCTAACAATATCTAATTCTTGGACAACAATGAGCACAGTTATCTATTCATCCCCTATATATGGTCCGGTACACAGTCGGAGATTAGGACTTTCCCTGGGCATCAACCTGATGCCTGCAGATGGAAAGATCTGCAATTTCGACTGCATCTACTGTGAGTGTGGATTCAACAAAGACCGGAAGACGGTCACCCGGCGGCCTACGCGGGAAGAAATCTCTGCCGCCCTGGAAGCAAAGCTAAAGGAAATGCACGAGCGGAACGAGCATCCGGACGTGCTTACGTTTGCAGGGAATGGGGAGCCTACCGGTCATCCCGACTTTGCCGGAATCATCAATGATACCATAGAATTGCGCGACCGGTTCTGCCCTCAGGCTAAAATCTCCGTATTGAGCAATTCCACCCAGATCTTCCGGGGGGATGTGCACGGGGCACTGATGAAAGTAGACAATAACATCCTTAAACTGGACACTGTCAACCCGAAATACATCCAGTTAGTAAACCGTCCGACGAACCCCAATTACCATGTCCGGAGAATCATCGAAGGCCTGGAGAGTTTCCACGGCCGCCTCATCATCCAGACGATGTTCATGAAAGGTACCATCGATGGGAAAAACGTGGACAACACGGGCGACGAATATGTCAAGCCATGGATCAAGGCCCTTGTAGACATCTCCCCCAAGGAAGTCATGATCTATACCATCGCACGGGAGACTCCCGACCAGGATCTCAGGAAAGCCACCCCGGAAGAGTTGAATGCTATCCGGGACCGGGTCAAGCTTGAGGGATTAATGTGTACAGCCTCATACTGATATCCCCGGCTCTCCCGGCACAGCTCATCACCAGGTCTTCCCGATAATTCCCAGTTGGGACGCATTGATAAAATCAACGATATTACGGATCTGAGGTCCATCCGGCACCTGGTTCTTGATTTGCAGAACAGCATCCAGGATACTGTTCTGGCCATGAAACACGAGGCGATAAGCATTTGCTATATGATTCTGAACTTTCTGCTCCACTCCGTAGGAAGTCATCATCACCGAGTTGATCCCATTATACCGTGCCGGATTACCACCAGCGATTACATAAGGTGGAATATCCTTCGAGAATGTTGACCCGGCCTGGATCATCGACCCTTCTCCCACGCGGGTGCCCCCGTTTTCAATAACACTGGACGAGAAGATCACCCGGTCAGCAATCTGACAGTCTCCGGCGATCTTAGTACCATACCCGAACACACATTTATCCCCTATCTTGGTATCATGGGAGATATGAGTACCTTCCATCAGGAAATTATGATTGCCGATGACCGTCTGGCCGCCGGTATGGGAAGCACGGTTAATGACGATGTTTTCCCGGAAGATATTATGATTGCCGATGATCAACTCCGTTTCCTCACCTTTGAAACTGAAATCCTGTGGGAGTGCGCCAAGCACCGTATTCTGGCAAATGATATTATCACTCCCCAGTTGGGTACCACTCATCACACTCACGTTCGGAAAGAGCATACAATGGTCACCGATGATAATCTTGCCCGACATACTCACATTCGAGTAGATCGTCACATGATCACCGATGACGACATTTCCTGCAATGAAGACAAAGGGGCCGATGGTCACATCATCACCCATTTTCACCTCAGGCCCGATAACCGCACGATCACTTATTTTATTTGCCATATTGAACGAAATCTTAATGTTTTATTTTCGAAACGCGGGCAGAATCAGCAGCCTGAACCTCAGCCTGCTCATTAGCCATATAGAGTTCACCGGATCCCCCTCCTAACGCAGAGTAGAGGTCGACGACAGCCTGCATCTTATAGAAGTCATCAGCCACCTTAGAGAGTTCCACATTGAGAAGGCTGGACTGAGCCTGGATCACTTCGAGATAGGTCGTATTGGACTGTCCCATCAAGGCTCTCGTATCCTCAACATTTTTCTTCAGCACTTCGATCTGCTTGGCTTCAATAGCGCCCTTCTCTGCCGAAGAATTGTACAGGACGAGGGCATTGCTGACCTCACTGCCTGCTTTCAGAATTGCATTCTGCCAGTTGTTGAAGGCGATCTGATACTGGTCCTTCGCCACCTTCAGTCCGGCGACCAGTTGGCCTTTCATGAAGATCGGCTGCGTCAGGGATCCGACAGCCGAGAGGAGCCATTTCCCCGGATTGACAATCCCCAGACCACTGCTATTGGTAAAAGCTCCACTGGCCGAAATATTCAGCACCGGATAAAACCGGCTGCGAGCCTCCTCTACATTATAGAAACATCCGGCAAGGGCCATCTCCTCTGCATGCACGTCAGCACGATTACGCAGCAACTGGATACCTATGCCCGTAGAAAACTCCGATGGCAGGCTCTCATGGTCCAGTTGTCCCCGCGGAATAGAATGAGCCGGCTCACCGAGCAGGATGGAAAGAGAATTTTCCGTCTCCCGGATCTGGCGCAGCAGATCAGTCTTCTGCGCGAGCACGGAATAATAGTTGGCTTCCGCACTTTCCACACCGGTAGAGCGGACACGTCCCAACTCCTTTTCAGCCTTCATGATGTCCCAGGTACTCTTCGTCAGCCCTGCCATATCATCGACCATCTTCACTTGCTTGTCCAGCATCTCCAACGTATAATACAGATTGGCGATATTTTCAATCAACTGAGTCTGCACTCCCACCTGATAGTCCTTCCTTTCCAGAAGAGCCATCTGGGTACTACGCTTTGAGGCAGTAAGTGTGCCGAAAATATCAGCATCCCAACTTGCATTTACGGGTAAGGAATAGATCTTGCTGGCCTTATTCCCGTCCCATGAAGAGATCGTACCCTTAGGAGTAAGCGTAAACCCAGGCAGGAAAGCCAACTTTGCAGCCTTGAGTTGTGTCTCTGCGATCTGTACGTTGACAGCAGCGTTCAGCAGATCCGGATTATTATGCAAAGCCCTCTCAATCAGGTTCTGGAGCAACGGATCCGTGAAGACAGAACGCCAAGGCATGTTGCCAAAACTGGCCGTATCCTTTGCCGTCAGCGTGTCCCCGCGGGAAACGCCATCACGGAAAATCCCCCTGGCATTCACATCCGGACGCGTGTAAGTTCCGTAAAGGCTCTTGCAGCCGGCAAGAGCCAGGACTGCAAGACCTATAACGATCATATTTGATTTCTTCATAACTGTATTTTCCTTATTTAACTTCACCCTGCGTCGGGAAATTCGCATACTGTTTCAATTCCTGAGTCAACTCCTCCGAAGGTTTCTCATCATCAAACTTCAGCGGTTTGATCTTCTCCTGCAGCCACTCGAAGACAACGAACAATGCAGGCACAATAAAGATCTGGAGGAAAGTACCTATCAGCATACCTCCCACGGCGGCAGCACCCAGCGTCTCATTACCATTTTTACCTACTCCACTGGCGAACATCAAAGGCAACAGACCGATAATCATTGCCAGGGAAGTCATCAGAATCGGGCGTAGACGGGCTCCCGCGCCCAGGATAGCACTATACTTGATTGCCATACCGGTCCGGCGCCTCTCAAGAGCAAACTGAACAATCAAGATCGCATTCTTGGACAACAAACCAATCAGCATGATCAGCGAGATCTGCATATAGATGTCATTGGAATGCCCGAAGAGATTGGTAAACAGGAATGCTCCGGCGAGTCCGAACGGCACGGAGAGGACCACCGACAAAGGCAGGATATAGCTCTCATACTGTGCGCTCAGAATCAGGTAGACGAAGACGATACACAACAGGAAAATAATCCCCGTAGTGTTGGAAGACTGAGCCTCAGACCGGGTCAGACCAGAATAGTCAATAGTATATCCTGACGGTAAAGTCTGTTTGGCCACCTCCTGTACAGCTTTCAGAGCCTGTCCTGAAGAATAGCCACTTGCAGGACTTGCATTGACATCAATACTCGTAAACATATTGAAACGGCCGATATTGGCAGGCCCGTAAACCCGTTTTAACGTCACAAAAGAACTGATAGGAGCCATTCCCCCTGTTGTCCGGACATAAATCTTGGAAAGGCCGTCAGGACGCATCCTGCTTGCCGTCTCTCCCTGGACCATCACACGGTACAACTTGCCATAGAGGTTGAAATTAGACGCATAAAGGCCACCATAATAGCCCTGCAGCGTTGACAAGACAACTGCCGGTGACGTGCCAGCTTCCTTACATTTGGCGACATCTACATTGACCATGTACTGAGGATAGTCAGGGTTATAAGAGGTCATCGCCTTGCTGATCTCCGGGCGCTTGTTCAACGCAGCCAGATATTGCTGGGTAATGTTGAAGAACTTGTTCAAATTCCCGCCCGTCCGGTCCTGTACGACGAAGGTCAGGCCGTTGGTAGCACTAAAACCAGGAACCATCGGTGGAGCGAATGCCAGTATCTGGGCACCTTTAATGTTTCCAGTCTGCTTATAGATCATCCCCAGCACTGAAGTGTTCGCCATCGGGTTAACGAAGAAGCGCATCAGGCCGTCACCCTGCCAAAGTCCGGAGAGATCATAGAAGAAACCACTCGGACGATCCTTGTACGGTTTCAGTTTGACGACAAACGTTGCCTGGTTAGAGCCCTGTCCGGCAATGAAACTATACCCTATAATCTTCTCACGCGTTTCTATAGCCGGATTGTTCGCCAGCATATCATCAATCTGGTCCGACACCTTCTGGGTATGATCCTGGGAAGTGCCAGGGGGCAAGGAAACAGTGATGAACAGAGTACCCGTATCCTCATCCGGCACAAGGCCTGTCTTGGTCACGGACATCAGGATCACCAGTGCGGCAATCCCCGCGACGACCACGATACCCGTAGCGACACGATGATTGATCACCCGCTCAACTCCCTTTTTATACTTCACCAGCACCTTGTTATATGTCCGGTTGAAACCTGCATGAAAACGGTCTATCCATGACAGTTTCTTCTCTTCTTCCTGATCCTTCTTCGGTTTCAGGAAAATGGCGCACAGCGCAGGTGACAGGGTCAAAGCATTCAGTGCAGAGATGACAATACTGATGGCCATCGTGATTCCGAACTCCTTATAGAAGGTTCCCGAAATTCCGCCCACGAATGAAACGGGGATAAATACGGCTGCCATAACCAGGGTGATCGATATAATTGCACCGGAGATCTCGTTCATGGCATCAATAGCCGCCGTTAACGAACTCTTATATCCCTGGTCCAGTTTGGCATGCACTGCCTCCACCACCACAATGGCATCATCCACCACGATGGCGATGGCAAGGAGCAAGGCTGACAAGGTCAGCAGATTGAGAGAGAACCCAAACAAGAGCAAGAAGAAGAACGTTCCCACCAATGCCACCGGTACGGCAATCAACGGGATCAGGGTCGACCTGAAATCCTGCAGGAAGACATAGACCACGAGGAACACCAGGAACAAGGTAATGAAAAGTGTCTTCACGACCTCATGAACAGAGGCATTCAGGTATTCCGTCACATCATATTCTATCTTGTAGGTCATGCCTGAAGGAAACGATTTGGCCTGTTTCTTCAACTCTGCCTTCACATTATTGGCAATCTGAGTAGCATTGGAACCGGCTATCTGCTCTACCATACCCATGGAAGACGGTTGCCCGTTGTTCTTCATGGAAACGGAATACATCAAACTCCCGAGTTCTATGCTGGCAACATCCCTCAAATGCAAGGTCTGCCCATTTGTGTTGGACGAAATGATAATGTTACCATATTCCTCCGGTGTTTTCAAACGACCCTTATAGCGCATGGTATACTCGTAGGCCATGTTGCTGTTTTCGCCGAATGATCCAGGAGCTGCCTCGATGTTCTGCTCTGCCAGAGCAGCAGTAATATCCGAAGGCATCAAGCCATACTGTTTCATCTTGTCCGGTTTCAGCCAGATTCTCATAGAATAAGTCTTGGTACCCGGACTCCGGACATCTCCTACTCCGGAAATACGTTTGAGGGCAGGAATAACATTAATGTCATTATAGTTAGTGAGGAACTGGTCATCATATTTTCCACCCTTGCTCGTCAAAGAGTACATGATGACCTGAGAAGTCTGGCGCTTGATGACCTGAACACCCACCTTGGTAACCTCAGCAGGGAGTAAGGCCTGTGCCTGCTGGACACGGTTCTGCACATTCACGGCAGCCATATCAGGATTGGTCCCCTGCTTGAATAACACGGTTATGGTGGCAGAGCCCTGGTTAGTGGCCGTAGAGGTCATATAAGTCATGTTCTCCACACCATTGATGGATTCCTCAAGTGGGGTTACGACTGAATTCATCACCGTCTCCGCATCGGCTCCCTGATAAGTCGTATAGACAATAATGGTAGGGGGAGCAATATCCGGATACTGTTCGACGGGCAAACTGACGAGCCCGATGATGCCCAACAAGACCAAGGTAATGGAAATTACCGTTGATAGAACCGGGCGTTTTATAAAGTTGGTAAAAGACATATACGAAACTTAAAACTATTAATTACCTTTCATCGCATTGATAAAGCCTTTGGCAGAATTCTGTTTAGAGCCCAGTTTTGCCGCCTTATCAAGATTTTCCTGATATTGTTCTTCAGTGATCGGCACTATTTTCATCCCATCGGTCAACGAGGAAATGCCCTTCGTAACGATACGGTCTCCCACATGAAGCCCGCCCGTGACAATATAATGAAGACCATCATTCTGTGGATTTACCATAATCTCCGTATACTTCACCTTATTATCCTGACCTACGACATAAACAAAGATCTTGTCCTGTACCTGCGTGCAGGCCTCCTGAGGAATGACGATGGCACGACTGTCGTCACTAGGAATAACGATCTGGCCGGATCCGCCACTCCGCAATAATCCCTGAGGATTGGAGAAATGTGCAATCAACGACACTGCACCGGTCGTCGGATCAATGACACCACTCATCTTTACCACCCTTCCCGGCTGGTTATAGGTGCTGCCATCAGCCAGCAGCAACTTTACTGCGGGGAAAGAAGCCAGCGCAGACTGCAAACTGCCGGAAGACTGGCTCAATCTCATGATCTCACTTTCAGAAATAGAGAAGAACACCTCAACCGTACGGACATCACTGACCGTAGTAAATGGAGTCTGCATGGATGGACTTACCAATGTTCCGATCTTATAGGGCAAACTGCCAATGACTCCCGGGACAGGTGCTGTCACCGTACAATAAGACAGATTCTGCTGTGCTGCTATCACTGCTGCACGTGCCTGGGCTACCTGAGCTCCCGCAGAACGATAAGAATCATAAGCTGTCTGCAACTCATACTTGCCGATAATGTTCTTTGCAAAAAGTTTTCTGCTGTTCTGGTAGGTCAGACGGGTCGTATTCCTCTGTGCAATGGCCGTTCCTACGGCCGCACGTGCCTGGAGTACAGCAGCACGGTAAGTCTGACTGTCTATCGTGAAGAGCACTTGCCCGGCCCGGACGGCCTGACCTTCATGGACAAAAACACCCGTGATGAAACCTGAGGCCATAGGGCGGATTTCCACATCCTTGATCCCCTTGATCGTGGCCGGATAGGTGGTTTGCAAAGAAGCACTGGAAGCCTCTATTGTACATACGGGATACTCGTTGTTGCCAAACTGCAGGCCCTTCTTCTTTCCACCGCAGGCGACGAGGGTGGCAGCGAGAACTACAACGAATAAACAATCTTTCATTTTCATAACTATTCTACATTAAATATTCATCTTAGATAAAAACACCGCTTATACCAGTCTCCCTAAATAGTCGGCGGTAGAGAAAACTTTTCAGTGTAATCAAGTTTTCTATCCGCAAAGGTAGGAAATAATCCTTAACATCGTAACTCCTCAATTACACTTTTAACAAACTTTATTTCTAAAACCAGTTCATCCGTGACCCGCAGGAGGGGCACAGAACAAATTCCGACCTCAAATACTCGCAAAATGACCAATTTACCAATTAGTTAACCAGATAAAAGGGATGCAGTCACCTTGGAGATTATCAAGAACCGGTTCATTACCATGGCCATGTATCTGTTTCCATAATCAAATAGTCATCAGATCAAAGTCAATCCTCAGATTGATTAATTTGCAGTAAATAATCGTGACCAAAATGCACAATTTTGGGGGAGCAAAATGCACCATTTTGGTGGGGCGAAATGCACCATTTTGGTCACGATGAACTATGGTCCCAGAAGAGACCTTTCAAACCATTTTTTCTCATTTTATTTCATTCATTAATTAAGAAACAATCACAGTAAATCGAATCTGTGTTCTACTAAGAACTGTACAAAGTTAGTAATTCAAGACCAACTTTACAACCCTATTTCGGTAAACCTATCTGTTATTTCGGTAAACCTATATGTTATTATCGGTAAAGAGAAAACCAAGTGATTATGATTGTGACTTAATTCCGTAGTTCTTCTTCAATTAAGAAGAGCCGACTCACTTGACGGATTTATTTTTCTCTTTCCGATTCCGCATACAGAAAGAAAACAATTAATATTCCAGTGCCTGAAGTTTTACTCCTGTTGTGTCTATTCTCAGACTGGCCAGTGAAACATATCAAACTCCCAACAAGAATCTTATGGGATTGCTACCATAAAGATCGCAATCCCAAGTGTAATTAAATAATAGGTATATGAATTTCAGTCAGAAGTTTATCAGGAGGAGTACATTCCGGATCATTGGGATAGACCTCAAACAAAGGTCTCTCGTCTAACTTGTAATTTCCATCAGGAATATATTTACCGAAAATGGTATCATAGACCTTATCCAGTTGGTTGTAGGATCCCTGATAATGATATACCACATATCGGCCACCAGCAATTTCCTTAATGCCAATCTCACCCTTCGGCTCAATCTTAAACGGCAGCACAAGACAGATATCAGCTCTTCTCTTGTCGCAATCAGTCAATTTAGGATCATCATGATAGATCACAGCATGGGCAATTCTGCCATCCGCCAGCATCTGATGCACCTTATCTGAATCGATACCTTTTCCATTCCCCATCTCTTCAGAGAACTTACCAGACATACGGACATGGTTCCACAGTTTCTTCCATGCCATACAATAATCCAGTTTCTTATAGTCACCTATCAGAGAGATATAAATTGCCTGTTGAGGTTCCATATTGATGACATCACTAGATAACTCCATATTGGAGTTGATTTTTAACGGTTTCATAATTGTGTACTTTTTATTATTTCTATACTCTGTTGGTGTGATATTATAAAACTGCTTGAAAACCTTAGACAAAGAAGAAGGCATATCATATCCTACCTTATAAGCAATTTCACAGACAGGCATATCACTGTAACGCAGTAGTCGAGCTGCAGTCTCAACTCGCATCCGTGTGATGAAAACCCCGATCGGTTCGCCTGTAAAAGCCTTAAAGATACGATGAAAATGATAAGGAGAGAAATTAGAGACAGAGGCTAGCACATCCAAGTCAATATCATTGGTCAAATTATTGTTTATATATTCGATAACAATATTTATTTTTCTCGAATAATCATCCCTGGTTGATTGTCTTTGTTGCATAGCTTTTTTGTTATATCACGACTGCAAAGGTAGCCTAAACAAATCTACCCTACTTTTCCAATCTTGCTAACTTTAACAGGATACGACAAAAGCCAGAAAGAAAGGAAGCAGAAGAGACATAGGATCACAAAGAAATACCTTATATATATAATAAAAAGAACAAAAGACAGTTACGTACTTAAAAGAAATACAGTAACACCTGTTCAGAAAGACAAGAATACCTGATAAAAATCACCTGAAGAGTCATAAAGTAATCTCGCCCAAAAGAGAAAATAATCAGAGGTATCATTTTCTCTCCATCCATCCATTCGTCCATTCCGGCTAATCATCCAAGCCCATCTCATGGGCTTTTCTCTTCAGCAGTTGCATCAACGGGCCACGCTCATTAGGGACCTTGTTATCCAGCACGGCATCCTTGAGCGTCTGTTTCAAGGTCCCCACTTCGCGGCTTGGACGAAGGTGGAACATCTCCATAATTTCATTTCCGTCTATACAAGGCTGGAGAAGACGCTTATAGTCACGCTCTTCCAGATCCTTCAGTTTCTCGCGGACGATATGGAAATTATCCAGGAAATGCTGTTTACGCAGATGATTCTTGCTGGTAATATCCGCCTCACAGAGCATCATCAGATCCCCCACATCGCCACCCGCATCATTGATCAGACGGCGGACAGCACTATCGGTGACCTGATCATCAGCAATCGCAATAGGACGCATGTGGAGATAAACTAATTTCTGCACAAACTTCATCTTCGCATCCATAGGCAACTTTAATCTCCGGAAGATCTGAGGGACCATTTTTGAACCTACAAGATTATGGTTATGAAAGCTCCATCCCTGAACCGGATCCCAACGCTTGCACTTAGCCTTACCTATATCATGCAAGAGCGCAGCCCATCGGAGATAAAGATGCCTGTCCTTAGCCGTCAAGGAGCCATCAGCCTGGGCCGGGCCATCCTCAGGATTTCCAGCAGCTTTCTCCCCCGCCGGTAAAACAGAGGAAGCCTCTGCCGCCTTATTCTGAGCCCTGCATAAGTTTTCCAGGACTTCGAGCGTGTGAAGATAATTATTCTTATGGGATTTCCCATTGCGTGTTTCCACGACATCAAGAGCACAAAGTTCCGGCAGGATCAGTTGCAGCAATCCGGTATCATGCATATAATAAAAGCCGATGCTGGGATGAGGAGCAAGCATGATCTTATTCAATTCGTCAGCAATACGCTCTCCGCTGATGATTTTCAGGCGGTCAGCATTACGAGAAAGGGCCGTATAGGTTTCCTCCTCGATCTGAAAGTTCAACTGTGTGGCAAAACGGACGCAACGCATCATACGGAGAGGATCGTCAGAAAAGGTGATATCCGGGTCAAGAGGAGTAGCCAGGATTCCCTTCTCCATATCCATGACTCCATCAAAAGAATCAATCAGGGTCCCAAAGCGTTTCTGGTTCAGGCAGACCGCCAGGGCATTGATCGTAAAGTCCCGCCGGTTCAGATCATCCTGAAGTGTCCCATCCTCCACATGAGGCTTACGGGAGTCATGGCGATAACTTTCCTTCCGGGCTCCGACAAACTCTACCTCCAGTCCATGGTATTTAACCTGTGCAGTACCGAAATTCCGAAACACAGACAGTCTAGCAGATTTCCCCAGACGCTCCTTCAACGCACGAGCCACCTCTATGCCACTTCCCACTACCACAACATCAATATCATTCGAAGGCCTTTCCAGAAAGAGGTCCCTGACATACCCTCCAACGACATAACATTCCAGATGAAGAGCATCAGCCGCCCCGGCTATTTCATGAAAAATATCTTTATCCAACAAACGTACAAAATCGGCTCCAGTGAGATTTCGCATGATCATAATCTATTTAAGTACACTTAACATAACGGAATTTGCGAGCGCAAAGATACAAAAAACTTTTGGATATTTCAAATCCAATGATCATACACAAGATCAGTCCTGCACCTTTTCAGGACACACCGTAAAAACCGACAGGCCCGCATTTCTCCGTTCCCGGAATGTCAGGTGACCAACTGAAAGAAATCCTTAGGCTCATTTTTTGGTCATTTCATTGGAATTCAGTACATTTGCAGATGAGATATGGTTTAAATCCATTGACAATCATTATGAGACAAGAATCACCAGATACAACAAACACTCAGCAAGAGTTTGAGGAAGTAATGAAAGAGGCCCGGGGCATTTTCGCAGATAAGTTAAAAGATTACGGAGCATCATGGAGGATCCTCAGGCCCTCTTCACTCACTGACCAGTTATTCATAAAAGCCAAGCGCATCCGCTCCCTGGAAATCACCAGGAAGAGTTGGGTGGGAGAAGGCATCCGGCCGGAATTCATTGCCCTGATCAACTACGGAATCATCGGGATTATCCAGTTAGGGAAAGGATTTGTCGACACCGTGGACATCCATGCAGAAGAGGCACTGAGCCTATATGACAAATGTGCCCACGAATGCATGACACTGATGCAGCGGAAGAACCACGACTACGGAGAAGCCTGGCGCTCAATGCGGGTGAGCAGTTATACCGATCTTATCCTTACCAAGATCGAGCGCATCAAGGAAATAGAGAACCACGACGGGACGGCAAAAGTATCGGAAGGCATCGCCTCCAACTATATGGACATCATCAACTATGCCGTATTCGGAGCAATAAGATTGAAAAACGGCAAGGCACTCCAAGTGTGAAAAGAGGAAGAATGGCGGAAAGAGCAAAGACCATAGTAACAAACCTGTGCCGGCTGATACTGGGCATCATCTTTATCTTTTCCGGATATGTCAAGGCCATTGACCCCCTGGGCACACAGTACAAGATACAAGATTACCTTACCGCACTGGGATTGCAAGGTGTCTTTCCGGACTGGTCCACGCTGACCGCTTCCGTACTGCTCTCTACGGTGGAGTTCTGCCTGGGCTTCTTTATCCTGCTGGCGATCCGCAGAAGGCTCTGCTCCAGGATCATCCTGGTCTTCATGTCCCTGATGACCATCATAACGCTCTGGCTGGTGATCAAGGACCCCATCCAGGACTGCGGATGCTTCGGTGATGCCATCCACCTGACCAATGCGCAAACCTTCGGGAAGAACATCGTGCTCCTAGCCTGCGCCATCGTTCTCTTCAAATGGCCGCTGCGTATGGTCCGGTTCATCTCGAAAGCCAATCAATGGATCGCCATCAACTGGACCATCCTCTTTATCCTTGCTTCCAGTGTGCTGAGCCTGTGGTTCCTGCCCCTATTTGACTTCCGCCCTTACCATATCGGAGCAAACATCAAAGAGGGGATGTCTATTCCTAAAGGAGCCCCCCAGCCACAGTTCAAGACAACCTTCATTCTGGAGAAAAACGGGCATCAAAAGGAATTCAATATCAATAATTATCCCGATTCCACCTGGACGTTCGTAGACAGCAAGACGATACAGACCTCCGCAGGCTATGTCCCTCCCATTCATGATTTCAGTATAGAGACAAGACCAGCAGGAAAAGATATTACCCGGCAGGTACTCAATGATAAGGGCTATACCTTCCTCCTGATTGCCCCGTATCTGGAGCAGGCCGATGACGAAGACTTCGGGCCGATCAACATCCTGTATGAATACGCACAATCACACGACTATCCCTTCTATTGCCTCACGGCAAGCAATGACAGAGGGATCAAACGATGGATTGACCTGACAGGGGCAGAATATCCGTTCTGTACGACCGACGGCACTACGCTGAAGACGATCATCCGAAGCAACCCGGGGCTGATCCTCCTTAAAGACGGGAGGGTTATCCGCAAATGGAGTCATAACGAACTCCCGAAAGAGGAAGAACTAAGACAGCCTCTGGAGCAATCGAGGATCGGGCGAATGCCCGCCGACTCAATGGCAAAGAAAATCACGAAGATCATCCTCTGGTTTTTGATCCCTCTCCTCCTCCTCGTACTGGCCGACCGCCTGTGGGCATGGAGCAGATGGGTAAGGAACAAAGAGAAACAAGACACAGATAAGATAAACCAACTTTTTAAACAAAAAAGAAAAATGAGAAAGAAAATTGTAGCAGGTAACTGGAAAATGAACATGAACCTGCAAGATGGCATTGCATTAGCTAAAGCTATTAACGATGAACTGAAAGCAGATAAGCCCAATTGTGGGGTGATCATCTGTACACCTTTCATTCATCTGGCAAGCATTGCACAATTCCTTGACCAGAACATCGTAGGCCTCGGTGCAGAAAACTGCGCAGACCAGGAGAAGGGCGCTTACACCGGTGAGGTGAGTGCAGAAATGGTCAAGAGTACGGGCGCACAATATGTGATCCTGGGTCACTCTGAACGTCGTCAATACTATAAGGAGACCCCGGAGACACTGAAGACGAAAGTCCAGCTCGCTTTGAAAAATGGCCTGAAGGTGATCTTCTGCTGTGGTGAGACCCTTGCAGACCGTGAGGCTGACAAGCAGAATGCAGTAGTAAAGGCTGAGTTGCAAGGTTCTGTCTTCAACCTGACAGAAAAGGAATGGAAGAATATCATCCTCGCCTACGAGCCGATCTGGGCTATAGGTACCGGAAAGACCGCAACAGCTGACCAGGCAGAAGAGATGCTGGCTTACATCCGCTCTACCGTCGCAGAGAAATATGGCAAACAGGCAGCAGAAGATACTTCTATTCTCTATGGTGGAAGTTGCAAACCGTCCAATGCTTCCGAACTTTTCTCCAAGCCAGATATTGACGGCGGCCTCATCGGCGGAGCATCCTTAAAAGCTGACAGTTTCAAGGGCATTATTGATGCCTGGAAAAAATAATCACCACTTTTCAATTTGAGAGTCGTGCCTGCACAGGCACGACTTCAATGAATCTAAAAATCACATTTTAACAACAATGAAACAATTCGTCACATTCATTTTCATGATTCTTTGTCCCATCGTCTCAGCAAACGCCCAGACGATCATTGACCATCTACAAAAGAACGTCCAGGGCAAAGGAGTCGTGACTGTTAACCAGAGCAAAGAGATAGACGAATTGGTTAACGGTAAAGAAAAGCGTACGGTCACGCCATCCCATCAGATTTACGACAACGGCAAGAAGCAGGAAGCACATCATTCCAACTCATCCCTACATGCGAAGGGACAAGACCATCCGGCAGCAAATGGAGAGGCCTATTCCACCCTCAGGAACGAGAACAAAGAGCAGGGAGAAAACCGGAACATAGCACCCACCGAAAAGAGACAAGAAAATAAGACGACCGTCAAGAAGGAAGTTCGTCGTGAACCTCATAAAGAGGATACGACCATCAACCCTGATGAGAATTTTGATATTCCTGTCATCGACATGCGCAAGAAGGTCATGCGCCACAGTTACAAAGTCACGGGATACCGGGTTCAGGCCTTTGCCGGAGGCAACTCCAGGAAAGACCGCATTGCAGCTCAAAAAGCCGGTAATGCCATCAAGATAAGGTATCCGGACCAACCTGTATACGTACATTTCTATTCACCCAGATGGATTTGCCGGGTAGGCAATTTCAAGAGTCTGAATGAGGCGACGAAGATGCTGCGCCAGATCAGGGCCATGGGGTACCGGTCAGCATGCCTGGTAAAAGGACTGATCACCGTTCAGAAATAAAGGTTCACCGGCATCAGGGATGAACCTTCTTACTCACCAACATCTAAAGATAGAAGAGAGAAAACATGAATCCAGAAACAGATTTCAGGCCAGGGCTTCAAGAGTTAGCCGACCATTATAAAAGTATATTACAACTCCTGGGCGAGGATCCCCAAAGAGAGGGACTGCAGAAAACACCCATGCGCGTAGCCAAAGCTATGCAGACGCTCACACGGGGATATTTTCAGGACCCGCATAAGGTCCTGACCGATGCGTTGTTTGAAGAAAAATACAACCAGATGGTAATCGTCAAAGATATTGATTTCTTTTCTCTGTGCGAGCACCATATCCTCCCCTTTTACGGCAAGGTACATGTCGCTTATATCCCCAACGGTTATATCACAGGGCTGAGCAAGATTGCACGGGTCGTAGATATTTACAGCCATCGCCTGCAGGTACAGGAACGCCTCACGGAGCAAATCAAGGACTGCATACAGAACACCCTGAAGCCGATGGGGACAATGGTGGTCATCGAAGCCAAGCACATGTGTATGCAGATGAGAGGAGTAGAGAAACAGAATTCCATCACGATCACCAGCGCCATCAGTGGAGCTTTCAACCAGGCTAAGACACGCCAGGAATTCATGGACTTGTTACAAGGAGATGCTAAGAAAATATAAAATCAAGTTTCGTCGTGTTAAAAACAAGATTTAATAAGTTAAATATTGCAAGATCATCAACAGAAACTCATTTTCCTAAAATGAAGAGACCTCATACTAAATGCGTCCTCGACTGAAAAGGCTGGTTACCGATAAAATGACACTTTCTTCCTGGAGGGAGAATCCGCCTGTAAACTCATGAATAATCACAATTAAAAACATACGAAATGAAAAAGTTAAAAACTACTTTATTCCTACTGTGCGGTCTCATGACTGCAATGTCTTTATCATCCTGCCTGGGAAACAGCAGTGACGACAATAGTAACGTCACTTTGAATAAAAGCATGAGGGCACTATATTACAGCCAGATTGCCAATAATTATTCCGGACATCTCTACCGCGTTTACAGTGATAGTTATACCCCGGCTGACAGTCTGGGGCCCCTCAGTTGGAATGTCAACGCAACAGACAATGACACGACCGTAAACATTCAATTCCCGGTCAATGAACTGGCCACGTACATTAAAAATACAGAAGACAAGGCCATCCTCTCCAAAACGCCACCTGTCCCTATGATCATCCAATATCGTGCACCTTACACCGAATCACAGAGCGTCTATAACGCCAACTACTACCGTTTTCCCAATTATGTGACCGCCACATCGGTCAGCACGACCTATAACAATACCCCAATAGAAATTGATTTCGACACCATGTCACAGACCAGTACGGACACAAGCGGGAATATTATTTATTTCTTCAGCTCCTACAGCCCTATTGTCTATTATAATGGATCGTATGAAGAGATCATAGATATCAAAAACATAAAAATAGGTTCTAATTCATACCCCCTCGGAAACGGAGACCAGAGCAGCAGCGCCCATTTTGAAATCATTTACAAGAGCAGTACAGGGAGCAACTGATACGTCCCGCAATAGGTTATGTGCACAATGAAATTTATCTCATGGAATGTGAATGGCCTGAGGGCCTGTGTAAAAAAAGGATTTGAAGACAGTTTTAAGAAACTGGATGCTGACTTCTTCTGCCTGCAGGAAACTAAAATGCAGGCAGGACAGTTGGATATAACGTTCGACGGTTATAAGTCCTACTGGAACTATGCGGAAAAGAAGGGCTACTCCGGCACAGCGATTTTCACCAGACACATTCCTCTTCAAGTAAGCTACGGGATACATGTTGAAGAGCACGATCATGAAGGGCGGGTCATCACCCTCGAATATGACCAGTTCTACCTGGTAACCGTCTACACCCCCAATTCGCAACAAGAGCTACGACGCCTGGACTATCGTATGGAATGGGAAAATGATTTTCTCCAATACCTTAAAGAACTGGATGCTAAAAAGCCGGTCATCATCTGCGGGGACATGAATGTTGCACATGAAGAAATCGACATCAAGAATCCGAAAACGAATCATAAGAATGCAGGATTCACTGACGAAGAACGGGAGAAGATGACCGTTCTTCTTTCAAATGGTTTTATCGATACCTTCCGTTACAAGTATCCGGAACAGGTCACTTACTCATGGTGGTCCTACCGTTTCCATGCAAGGGAGAAGAATGCGGGATGGCGCATTGACTATTTCCTTATTTCCGAACGACTGAAAGACAAACTTCAGGATGCGAGGATCCATACGGAAATAGAAGGTAGTGATCACTGTCCGGTAGAAGTAACCTTGGATCTCTGAATCCAACTGATTCTACTTATCAGAGCAAAAATGCAGAAGGGCGCTTCCTCACGGAGACGCCCTTCTAATAAAATATAATGCTCAACAAAATTTGATATATAAGAGAGATTTAATTCTTAACTAAAAAATTATGATAACCTACAATGTAATTTTCAATTCTATTATTTCTTCTTTTCACTTACAAATATAGTGCATAAAACTGAGAATTCATTTATTTTTAACATTAATTTATCTAATATTTATACTTAAAAAATTCTTGTTATTGAAACATTCGCTTTCAATTTAAAACATAAGAAAAGAGGGGATAAAACTTTCAGTTTGCTAACTCAAGGTATAAATACAAGCTCTCATTTCACTCTCAAGTTTCTTTTTGTCAATTACCCCCCCTTAAAGTAACTATCCGGTCATCAAAAAGGAAAGGTCAACCACTCGTCCGCTTTCAATTTAACAGCAAGACCGATCCCTGTCGTTTACCAGACCGCACCGGGAAATCACCATCCCGTCTGCCTCCAGTAAAGAAAGGTCATTGATATTCCCGGACAGCAACCGGGATAATCACGGAAGACCGCACCCGTTTGCCACCCTTCTTACCAGGCTGCCACCGGGGCAGCTGCCGTAAAGCATCCACGATTTCCCGGTCCAGGGAAGGTTCTCCAGAAGCCAGTATACGGATATTGGACAAAGAACCGTCCCGTTCCACAACGAAACGCACCATCACCTTATGACTGGTCAGATTACGGATGATCTCTGGAGTGAGAGTGATCATCCTGGCCAGATCCTGTGTAATGCTCCCCTGCCCATGGATATAACGGGGGACGGAGTCCACCTGGTCGTCAACCTCACCCGATCCGAGATACGATTCTTCCCGGAGGCCAGACGGCAAATAAGAAGAAGGAGAAGACGTCAGGATCGACCGCAAGACTTTCGACTCAAAGGGAATTAATTGCGGATAAGCAATTTCAGAAGTACGTTTCAGCGTATCACCGTCAAGATCTTTAAAACAAAGGTCAAAAAGCATCCCCGACTTCTTCAGGCAGGACTCAAAGACCAGTATATTCGTTGAGAAATCATCCGGAATACGTTCATTCAGACGTGAGAAAAGCAAATATTGGAAGAGACGTGCCTGTTCTGAGCCCGCCGTCAGACGAGACATCCGTATCAGGTCACTCGTCCTTAAGATACGATGATGTATCAAATCATAGGTAAAAAGTTCTGTAGTATCCTTCTTTTCCTGAGAAGAAAGATGGGCAGGCTCTACTTTCCTGGACATCACGAAAGAGATGAAACGTCCGGGATCATAACCGATGATATGTAATTTACAAGTGATATAGCAGAATCGGCTGTCATCAGGGACCGTCTCCAGGAGTCCTTCGACCGGTTCACCGTACAATTTCAAGAAATGATGATAGCCCTCTATGAAATGGTCCGCATCCAGTCCGAAGAGTTGCCGGGAGAGATAATGCTGCAAAACCGGCTCATCAGAGAAGTTAAGGTATTCAGGCCATTCCAGATTCACATCGATGACATTCATTTCCTCTCCAGAATGATAGAGGACATGTTCCTGTTGATAAAATGTACTGTAAGCCTGAGAGCTGACCTGGGCACAGACGGGAAGAACAAGGATGCTGATCATCCCTAAGATGAATTGCCTTTTCATAATGATTTTATTTACGATCAAGATTTAATTTACCGGTAAAATCGATCTGATCCCGTTCATTAGAACGGATATTCAGGTCAAAGTTTCCATTTTTATAAATATCAAAAGTATAACGATATTGATCCTCCTCATTTCTTACAGAGAGGATCACCCTTATCTTTCCCTTTTTTTTATTGCGCTGGATCTGAGAGGACTGGATCGGGCAAGAGAAATTCAAGCCTTTTCCACCCCCATACGGAAGTTGATAAGCCCTCCCGAAATAGGGGAGATACGAATAGATAGAATCACCCTTTACCCGGACATTCCACCCATAGTCCAGTGCTTTCCCCGGAGTACGGGTGGGGTACATATAGGTAACCTCAGCATCAAAGTCAAGACTATCCACCTGATTTTCAACCCGCCGGGCAACAGTTTCACTGGTTTCGAGTTTTTCCTTTGACGCAAGATGCGAAGCAGAGCACGCCGCCAGCAAGGAGGCAAACACTCCTAAACACAACAACCATTTTTTCATATTCACCAGCCTTTCATTTATCCGCTAAATTAGCACATTTTCATGAAATGTAAAAATTTATTAGCATTAATTTGACTTTTTCACCTACAGCAACACCCTGAAGCAGGAACGATCAAACTGTACGAAAAAGTACAAAAAGGTGTCTATTTGTAAGACAAGAAACAAATATTCTGAATAGGACAACCATTTTTCAAATTTTATATTTAACTTTGCCATAACGAAGATCATTGTCAACGAGCCCGTTATCCTTAAAAGCAAGAACAGAAATAAAAAGGTACAAGCAACCTTCTAACATATTTTCCATATAATAGGATGAGTAAACCAACAAAGATGAAACACTCCACCTCTCTATCACAGGTCTTCTTGGCCTTAGCAGTATCCCTTATTGTAGCTGCATGCAGTTCCGATAATACCATAATCTATTCTGTCAATATCGATCAAGAAAATCTCACTGACAAAACAGATAAGAGCTATGACCAGGACCATTCAGGAGACGTAGATTCTATCACGGATACCTATCGCTATCAATTACCGGTCATCTTCCATATATTCTGTATGGAAGGAAGCAACACCAAAAGCATTCTCACCCCAAAGCGCATCAATTTCATCCTGAACAATGTCAACGCCCTGTGGAAGGGATCTTACAACAGCAGCAGCAAGGACATCGGCGTAAACTTTGTTTTGGCTACAGATGTCGCCGAGACGGATAAAAGCGGGAATACCGTTTATGTCAGGTTAAAAAATCCCGGGATAGACTACATCAACTGGACAGGAGACAGCATTGACGTAGAAGAATTCATGAACAGCAAGAACAACGGCACCTACATGGAACATCTCTGGGATCCGAACCATTATATTAACATCATGGTTTTCCCGTATAAGAATACCACTACTGACGGCTCTACCATCTTAGGAATTTCCGATCTGCCCTATACGACGGACGACTCCTACAAGTTAGATGGCCTGATTGCACCCCAAACAGTCCCACGGGACAAGAGCAATCTGAATTTTGTTTACTGCTCATCCATCAATGCCATTTTCGCAGATTCCAAATACGATTCCGAACGATACACAACGGTCAACGGCATCAATTCCAGCATGGTTGACATCAGTGCCACCCTTGCCCACGAACTTGGGCATTATCTTGGTCTTCACCATGTGTTTACGGAAGATGCTGACGGGAACATCCTTGATTCCTGTGGAGATACCGATTACTGTGAAGATACCCCGAGTTACGACAAGAAAGAATATGATAACTGGCTGAGCTACTATTTTCAAACTCATCAGAAATACTACATAGAAGAGGCGGATGTTCGGAACAACTGTTCCGGACAGACCTTTCATGCAAGCAATTTCATGGACTATGCCGTCTGCACAAGTGATTTTTTCTCAGAAGACCAAAGGGACAGGATGCGCCATGTCCTTTACTACAGTCCCTTAATTCCAGGCCCAAAGAAGACCGTTTCATCAAGAGCCGCCCAGACGCGTGCGGCAGAGAACCAGCCTCTTGACCTACCGGTCATGATCAGGAAATAGACGGTCATCAGACCCCCAAAACCACCCCATCTTAATTAGAAAATGAATTCAATTTTAACATATACCATCACCGCACCGGCTCATATCAATGCACACATCAAACTCCCTGCATCAAAAAGCATCAGTAACCGGTCATTGATTATCTATGCCTTATCGGGCAGCAAGATCCTGCCTGAAAATCTCAGCGATTGTGACGACACACAAGTCCTAGTAAACGCCTTACGGGATATGCCACCGACAATCAACATCCATGCAGCAGGAACAGCCATGAGATTCCTCACCGCTTATCTGTCTGTCACGCCGGGTGAGCACCAACTTACCGGTACCGACCGCATGAAGCACCGTCCCATAGGTGCACTGGTTGATGCACTCCGCTATCTAGGTGCAGACATCACTTATACCGGGCAGGAAGGTTTTCCACCTCTTTCTATCAGAGGGCACCAGCTCGAAGGAGGCACCCTGGAGGTTCCCGGCAACTTCAGTTCACAGTTTATCTCTGCCCTGCTGCTGGTCGGTCCCATACTAAAGAACGGGCTCATCCTGAAGTTAAGGGGAACGATTATCTCCCGTCCTTACATAGACCTGACTCTATGGACCATGCGCCAGTATGGCGCCAAGGCCGACTGGACCGACATCAATACCATTACAGTTGACGGGGTGCCCTATCACGGCCAGCCATATTCCATTGAGAATGACTGGAGTTCCGCCTCTTACTGGTATGAAGCCGTCACCTTAAGCAAGAACTCCCAATCAAAAGTCCAACTGGAAGGACTTATGGACGGTTCGAAGCAAGGAGACTCTGTTGTCAAGTATATCTTTAACCTGCTCGGCATCAAGACCACCTTCGCTTCCAGGCTCCCGGGAAAGATGACCACGGTCACGCTAAAGCGTTATCCCTGTCTCCTTCCACGTTTAGAGTATGATTTCAAGGGATCCCCCGATCTGGCACAGACCCTGGTAACCTGCTGCTGTGGGATGAACATTCCATTCCGATTTACAGGACTGGCCAACCTCAGGATCAAAGAGACAGACAGGATAGCGGCACTGGAGACAGAATTGAGAAAACTCGGATTCGTCGTCAAGGATGAAGATGAAGGGACACTCTACTGGACCGGAGAACACTGTACCCCCAGTTTTGCCCCTATAGACACCTATGAAGACCACCGGATGGCCCTGTCCTTCGCCCCGTTAGCCTCCCTCTTCCCAGGGTTAAAAATCAATCACCCGGAAGTAGTAAGCAAGTCTTATCCGAACTACTGGAAGGATCTCCAGGCAGCCGGATACACCATTAAGAGTTCAGACGTATGATCTATTTTTTATTTGCCCTTGCAGGACTGGGAATTATCGCAGCCCTCTTTGAATTATTTTCCCGGAAGAGAGGGAAGAAGCAGGAAGTGAGAGAACTACCCGCATCCTCCTGTGTCACTTGTGGAGGTTTGGATCCACTATGCGAGCAAGAATGTATGATGAAAGCTGCGACAAAGGAGATAGAGTATTTCAATGATGAAGAGTTGGATCGGTTTAAAGGACGGTCCTCGGACCGCTATACAGATGCAGAAGCAGAAGAATTTTCCGAAGTCATGAACACCATGAAACCGGGAGAAGTGAAGGACTGGAATCGCAGTCTCACCCTCCGTGGTATTCAGGTTCCTGACCAAATCAAGGATGAATTAATAGATCTTATCAACGACACAGGAGGAGCCAACTAAACACACGGGGCATCCACCCACAGTTCCCATCACCTCAACACGACCAGAGGATTACTCCAACAGATCTGCCACCTGTTCCGTCAGAGTGTTTTACGGACGGTTGTCATATTGTTAACAAGAAAAAATCATCATGGAGATTCTTCAATATTCATTTTTCCAGAACGCTATCATAGGTTCACTACTGGCCAGCATCGTCTGCGGATTTATCGGAACCTACATTGTCACCCGGCGCCTGGTCTTTATCAGCGGCGGGATCACCCACGCCTCCTTCGGCGGCATCGGATTAGGTGTTTTTTTAGGGATCAATCCCATCCTTTCCGCCATGGTGTTCGCTGTGCTCAGCGCCTTCGGGGTCCAATGGATGTCACACCGGGGAGACGTGAGAGAAGACTCTGCCATCGCCCTCTTCTGGACTTTTGGCATGAGCGTCGGCATCATCTGCTGTTTTCTCACTCCCGGCTTCATGCCCAATCTGCCCTCCTACCTTTTTGGGAGCATCCTGACGATCAGCAAAGAGGACCTATGGCTGCTGGGAGCCGTGACCCTTTCCGTAACCCTGCTGTTCATTTTCTTCATGAGACCTATCCAAAGTATTGCCTTTGACAGCACCTTTGCCCGATCCCAGCATCTGCCCGTCACCTTCATAGAATATATGATGATGGCATTCATCGCGATGACCATCGTCTCCACCCTTCGGTTAGTAGGTGTCGTGCTGGCCATCAGTCTGTTGACGATACCACAGATGTCTGCTAATCTGTTCACCTACTGTTGGAAAAAGATGATTCTGCTGAGCATTCTCATTGGCTGGACAGATTGTTTGGCAGGACTGGGCATCAGTTATTGGTTTAATGTACCCTCCGGTGCTTCCATCATTTTCACCGGCATCTTAATCTACACCCTTCTGAAGGGGGTTAAGATGGCAGGAAGAAATGTTAAGTTAAGAAATCATGAAATATATCATGGTATTATCAATAAATAAATTAATTTTGCATTTCAATAAGAAGCAACAGATTCAGATTTAAAAAAAAGATAATTATGAAGATTAAGATCAATTCACTTGACAACATCCATGAAGCTGCAAAACAGTTTATCAAGAACATGGGTAAAGGCAACATCATTGCCTTCTACGGCAAGATGGGGGCAGGGAAGACCACCTTTATCAAAGCCATCTGTGAAGAACTTGGTGTAGAAGATGTGATCACTTCCCCTACCTTTGCTATTGTCAATGAATATACGACAAAGACGGGAGAGCCGATCTATCATTTCGATTTCTATCGCATCAAGAAGATTGAGGAAGTATATGACCTCGGCTATGAAGACTATTTTGACAGCAGTCACCTCTGTTTTCTGGAATGGCCAGAACTGATCACCGACCTCCTACCCGAGGACACCCTTAAGGTCACCATAAGTGTAGAAGATGACGGCAGCCGGGTTGTAGAATTCTAAAAACGCAGAAAAGGATTCCCTTCACGGAACCTCCTGCCTATTCATAAGATATTTGTCAGAAGTGGTGCACGACAAATGTTTTGTACAACTTCTGACAAGTATTACCCGAACGGATTTCCAAAGACATTTTCTTTAGAAAGAAAGTCCCTGCCGCTTACAAGAGAGCCTTGAATTTTTCGTCCAGTTTGGATTTTGAAGCAGCGCCGACAAACTTATCAACGAGTTTTCCATTTTTGAAGAACAAGATTGTCGGTATATTACGGACGCCGAATTCCATTGCGATGTCATTATTTTCTTCCACGTCGCATTTGCCTACGACAATTTTTCCGTCATAGTCCTGCGCAAGCTCAGCGATTGTCGGAGCCAGTGCACGACACGGGCCGCACCATGTTGCCCATAAATCCACAACCAACGGCTTATCGCCATTCTTGTAACTATTAAAATTACCTGTTGTAATCGTAACTTCCATTATAATTCCTTTCAAATATTAGAATGAGACTGCAAAGTTAAGAAATGATTTGATGACCTACAAATATCAACACTTAATTATTTTTAATTAATATGATAACTCATTTCCGGGTGACTTCTCAGGTAGTTAACCAAGTTTTTACCTACCGAAACCGTTTTCTTTCTGGATTTCAGTGTTACAGCCGTCCGGCTCCCCGCATCCCTGATTTTGATGAACAACGGCGTACTCCCCCCATTGGCATCCACTAGAGTAGCAATATCATTAGCGACAGTATCATCAATAGCGTCACTGTCAAAGGAAATGGTGAAGGAGCGGATCTGATGGTCCTTGACATCCTGGAGATGCTCGACGCTCTGGATCTTCAATTCGTACAAATCACTATTGCGGAAACGAGGCAAACTTTTAGCAATGATATAGACCGGATTCCCCTTCAAGAGTTTCCCTTGCCAGTGTTCCCAGTCATCACCGAACAGCGCCAGTTCGCCCGATCCCTGATAGTCCTCGATCGTCACAAAGCCGAAAGGTTTATTCGTCTTGGCAGAAACCCGTGAAACGACATTGGTAACCAGTCCGCCCAGGGTCAGTTCTCCACGTTCAGCCAGCGCTTTCTTATCCGCATCACGTCCCACCTCAGAACAGTGAGTATTGCACATATCTTCCATGATCACCCGATAATCATCCAGCGGATGTGCAGAGAGATAGATCCCTACCAGGTCACGTTCCTTATTGAGTTTTTCTATTGTGCTCCATTCCTCCGCGGCAGGGACAGCAGGCTTGGCAATATCCACATCGTCCATGCCACCGAAAAGAGAGTTCTGCTGTTCTTTCTTATCCTGCTGATATTTCTGGCCATACCGGACGAGTTGGTCCAGGAAGACCTCCCCCTTAGCATTTGTACCGAAATATTGTTCACGCTGAAGGCCGAAGCTGTCAAACCCCCCACTTAAAGCCAGACTTTCAAAAGCCTTGCGATTGACAGAAGCAGAGTCCACGCGCTGAGCAAAGTCGAAGATGTCCCGGTACGGACCCTCCTTTTCCCGCTCCGCTACGATCTCATTAGAAGCTGCTGAGCCCATGCCCTTAATAGCAGACATGCCAAACCTGATTTCACCTTTCTTGTTTACGGCAAACTCACTGCGGCTCTCATTGACATCAGGTCCAAGGGTAGCAATGCCCATAGACTTGCATTCCTCCATCAACTTTGTGATCTCTGTGATCTGGCTGAACCGCCTGGTCATCAAGGCCGCCATATATTCAGCAGGATAGTGAGCTTTCAGATAAGCCGTCTGGTAAGCCACCCAGCTATAACATGTAGCGTGCGATTTATTAAAAGCATAAGAAGCGAACTTCTCCCAGTCCGCCCATATTTTAGCCAGGACTTTCGGATCATGCCCTTTAGCTTCCCCCTGTTTCAGGAACTTCGGTCTCATCGCATCGACAATAGCCTTCTTCTTCTTCCCCATTGCCTTACGCAAAGCATCACTCTCCCCTCTGGTAAAACCAGCAAGTTGCCGCGACAAGAGCATGACCTGTTCCTGATAGACCGTTATTCCATACGTATCCTTCAAGTACTTCTCCATACAAGGAATATCATACTTGATCAGAGAAGGATCCCTTTTACGTTTGATAAACTCCGGGATATAATCCATAGGTCCCGGCCGGTAAAGGGCATTCATGGCGATAAGATCCTCAAAGACGGTAGGATGCAACTCCCGTAAATACTTCTGCATGCCGGCAGACTCAAACTGGAATGTCCCCACCGTACGGCCCTCCTGGTAGAGTTGATAGGTCAGCGGATCATCAATAGGGATATGGTCCAGATCGATGATGTCACCAGTCGTCTGTTTGATCACCTTACAAGCCTCCTTCAACTCCGAGAGAGTCTTCAAGCCCAGGAAGTCCATTTTAATCAGTCCGGTAGATTCGATGACATGACCGTCATATTGTGTTACCGCCGTCTTCAGTCCCGGGAAGTCCGGGTCATCAGCCGTCGAGACCGGCACCCAGTCACTGATCGGATCCCGGCAGATAATAAACCCGCAGGCATGGAGTCCCGTGCCCCGGATAGTCCCTTCCAGCATCTTCGCATACTTGATGGTATTCCGTTCACGAGGATCACTGGAAGCCTCAGCCTCCCGGAGCTCAGGAGTGCATTTGATCGCATTGGTCAAGTTCATCTTCATGCCATCCGGCAACCGGTCAGGAATGGCCTTACAAAGCGCATTAGCCTTATCCAGAGGAAGTTTTTCCACGCGGGCAACATCCTTGATAGAATTCTTAGTAGCCATACTACTATAGGTGATGATGTGCGCACAGTTCTCATGCCCATATTTATCCATCACCCACCGAAGGACCTTTCCACGGCCATCATCATCAAAGTCAGTATCAATATCAGGAAGATTGACACGATCAGGATTCAAGAAACGTTCAAACAGGAGATCATATTTCAACGGATCGATCTTGGTGATGCCCAGGCAATAAGCCACGACAGAACCAGCCGCGGAGCCACGCCCAGGTCCCACCATTACCCCTAGTTGATTACGGGCCGCATTGATAAAGTCCTGTACGATAAGGAAGTATCCGGGAAATCCCATGGTCTTCATCACGTGCAGCTCAAACTTGATATGCTCAGACACCTCCTCAGAAAGAGGATCTCCATAATGGGTCTTAGCTCCGTCATAAGTCAACTTAGACAAGTATTCAGCCTCGAATTTAATACGATAGACCTTCTCCCAGCCACCGAGTTTGTCAATCTTCTTCAGTCCCTCGTCATGAGGAAGGGTATGCTCCCCATTTTCATCAGAAGAGAATTCTTTCAGAAGGTCCTCATGGGAATATTTCTTCCGTATATCTTCCTCTGTACCAAAGGTTTCAGGAATAGGGAAATTAGGCATAATCGGAGCATGTTCAATACTATAGAACTCCACCTTATTGAATATCTCCATCGTATTGGACAAAGCCTCAGGAATATCAGAGAAGATCTCGTTCATCTCCTCACGGGTCTTGAACCATTCCTGTTTCGTATACCGCATCCTGTTCGGATCATCCAGATCCTTTCCCGTAGCCAGGCAAAGCAGATGATCGTGAGCCTCAGCCGTCTCCTTATCCTCGAAATGGCAGTCATTCGTACAAATCAGTTTGATGCCATATTCTCCGGCAAACTGGATAAGCACTTTATTGACCTTCTGCTGCAGAGGAAAAGTTTCCCTATTAGCAATGATCTCCGGATCTTTCACCTCATGACGCTGCAGCTCAAGATAATAATCATCTCCGAAAAGATGATGATACCACTCACAGGCTTTACGAGCACCCGCGATGTCCCCCTTCAGGATCTTAGAAGGGACTTCCCCGCCCAGGCAAGCCGAACTGACGATCAAGTCCTCATGATATTTCTCCAAGTCAGCACGGTCCGTCCGCGGGCGGTAATAGTAACCATCCACCCAGGATCGTGACACCAGTTTGATCAAGTTCTTATATCCGTGATAGTTTTTTGCCAGGACGATCAAGTGATAGCCGCTGTTATCCCCATTCTCCCTCACTTTATCTTCCTTATGGTGATGGGCGACATACATCTCACATCCGAAGATGGGCTTAAAAGGTTCTTTCCCCTCTTCCTTGCGGTTTTTGTTGATTTTATTACAGTAATCGGCAAACTCCTTAATGCCGAACATGACCCCATGGTCTGTGAGCGCCATACCCTTCATTCCATCCTTAATGGCCTTGTCTACCAGATAAGGAACCTTGGACTGACCGTCCAGAATAGAATAATGAGTATGGACATGTAAATGAATAAAGTCTTGCATTGATTTCAGATTTCGGATTTCAAAGTTACGGTTAATTCATGAGACAGCCAAAAGAATAACTTCAAAATTTGTTGTTATCTAAAAAAAGAATTAACTTTGCAGTCGAATAAAAACCATTTGAATAAAAAGTTAAAGCCATTCATTATAAATGAATATAAACAGAATTTTCTGATCTTACAGATTTACGATTCGATCTACAGAACAAGGAGTCTTATTCATTCTTTCTACTATTCGAATGAGAGTATTAAGGAATAAGGCAATCATTGGAAAAGAACATTTCGTAACCGATTAAAAATTCCGGACATAAGGATCAGGCTATCTCTTCCCTGAAGTCAAACCTGAAAGATAATGGCTAAAAGGTATTCAACGTAATTCCAACCTGAATGAAACGGAAATTAAGGAAAATTAGGAAAATCAGAATTCACCGCGAAGGTACCAATCAACTCTTTTACGGAGGTATTGCTCTCGCAGTGATTGCAGCAATACTCTGGAATTGTTTTGAGACGAAGATCCCATTCTGGTGCTTCGTAGCCATATTTGGAGTCTGCTATGGAATTATACTCAACTTTTACCGGAGTCCGGCGCGGTTTCTCAACGTTGAAGATACGGGGGATCTTGTCGTCGCACCTGCCGATGGGCGTGTCGTCGTGATCGAAGAGGTAGATGAAAATGAATATTTCCACGATCGCCGGATCCTTATCTCCATCTTCATGAGTTTGTGGAATGTTCATGTCAACTGGTTTCCAGTAGACGGAAAGGTCAAATTCATCCGCCATCAGAACGGTAATTATCACAAAGCCTGGCTGCCCAAGGCAAGTGAGGAGAACGAGCATGCCGATACGATGATCGTGACATCCGGCGGACAGGATGTCCTCTGCCGCCAGATTGCAGGAGCAGTCGCACGGCGTATCGTCACCTATGCCAAGGCTGACGAAGAATGTTATATCGACGAGCATCTGGGCTTTATCAAGTTTGGTTCCCGTGTGGACGTCTATCTCCCATTAGGCACAGAAGTATGTGTAAAACTGGGTCAGGCGACGACAGGAGATCAGACCATCATCGCAAAATTGAAGTAATATGACTGGTTTTATCAAAAAGAACATCCCTAACACACTGACCTGTGGGAACCTCTTTTCGGGTTGTGTAGCCACGACATTCGCCCTGGCAGGAAATCCGGGATGGGCTTTGACATGGATCATCATTGGAGCAATCTTCGACTTTTTTGACGGAATGAGCGCAAGACTGCTGAAAGTATCCTCACCCATCGGCAAAGAGCTCGATTCCCTGGCTGATGATGTCACCTTCGGCGTAGCTCCTTCAAGTATGATTTTCTGGCAGTTAGGAATTGTGGAATATCCAGGCTTCCTCAATTCCATTAAAGAGTTGATTCCTTTTCTCGCCTTTATCATGGCCGCCTTTTCCGGCCTCAGATTGGCGAAATTTAATATTGACAAGCGGCAGACAACCTCCTTTATCGGACTGCCGACGCCAGCGAATGCCCTTTTCTGGGGAGCGTTGATCAATTACAATCCAGGTTGGATGAACGAAAGATTTTCCTGGATCGCCATACTGATCATGGTTTTTATCACCAGTTGGCTATTAGTAAGCGAGATCCCGATGTTTGCCTTGAAATTCAAGCATTGGGGCTGGAAGGACAATGAAGTACGTTACAGTTTTATTCTCCTTGCCGTCCTTCTGATTATCCTGATGGGGATATTGAAAGCCTGGTGGCTGATCATCCTTTGCTATTTCATCATCTCACTCTGTCTTGATGCAAAAAGAGAAACATCAGTCAAAAGAAGATAATACAGCGAGGTAAAACAGATAAAGGCCCATTGTAATCAAATAGATCACCATGAGCCTTTTATTCTATCCTTCTGGAGAGGAAAATACATGTCAGTTATGCACTAAGGTGCCTATTTCCTCTCCCCCCATCACTTTCTTCAGATTACCATAGACATCCATGTCGAAGACATAAATAGGGAGGCCATTTTCCTTACACATCGTAGTAGCCGTCAGATCCATTACCTTAAGTCCACGGGTATAGATCTCATCATAGGTGATCTCCGTGAATTTTCTGGCGTTCCTGTCTTTCTCCGGGTCAGCGGTGTAAATACCATCAACGCGCGTTCCCTTCAGCATCACTTCAGCTTCGATCTCAATTCCTCTGAGAGAGGCACCTGTATCGGTAGTAAAATAAGGATTTCCCGTGCCGGCAGAAAAGACACAGATAAAACCAGACTCCATGGCCTCTATTGCTTTCCACTTGCTATAGAATTCACCAATCGGTTCCATGCGGATAGCTGTCAGCACTTTTGTCTTTGCACCGGCAGACTCCAGGGCACTGCTGAGGGCAAGAGAATTAATGACCGTCGCACACATTCCCATCTGATCACCCTTTACACGGTCAAAGCCTTTCTGACTTCCACTCAGCCCACGAAAGATATTCCCGCCACCGATGACGATGCCTATCTGAACACCCATATCATGCACCTCTTTGATCTGACGGGCATAGTCAGAAAGTCTTTCCGGATCAATTCCGAAGCCTTGTTTACCCATCAGACTCTCACCGCTTAACTTCAGCAGTATTCTTTTAAATCTTACCATATCTGTATTTTTAATTAATAATCACCACAACTCCATCAGCCTTCAGAAAACCATCTGGTCCCCGTGAAAGCCAGTCAGTCCAAGAACCTGACTTCCTTGAACGCATACTCCCGGATCACCCCTTCATGATCATGCAAGACCAGATGCCCGTCATCTTCAACTTCCACGATGCCGGCTTCAAAAATTCCCTTCTGATCCTGAAACCGATGGTACCCTTTGCCATGATAGAGGGACTGATGGTAAAGAGCAGCTATATCCGTATAATCCCCATCGTCTATCATTTTGAGGACATCCTGAAACGTCTTAATGATCTTTTTCAAGAGATCCTCACGGGAAATTTCCTTGCCGGTAATCTGGCAGAGTGATATAGGATTAGGAGCATCACTGTGGAACTCGGTCTGGTTTACATCAATGCCAATGCCGAAGATACAATCGCGGATATGCTGCCGGGACAAGGACGTATCTATCAAGGTGCCACTGATTTTCTTATCTCTCCAGTAAATATCATTGGGCCATTTCATAGTAAAAACCCCTGCATACTGGTCTAATACCTGTTTCAAGGCCACAGCCCCAGCCATAGACAACAAGAACTGACGGGCAACGGGCACATTCACCGGATGGACCAGAATGCTGAACAATAGGTTTTTGCCCGGATCACTCTCCCAACTGTTCGTTCCCTGACCACGTCCGGCAGACTGGTAATCAGCCACTACGACGGTCATTTCCTCATCGACCTGCGGCTGATAATTCTTCAGATACGATATGGTCGAATCTGTCTCTTTTAATTTAATTATTTTTGTTTTCATCATTTCTTCATATCTTAAAAGCGTCGCCGTTTCTTCCTGTTTCTCCCTAAAATCAACAGAGGATTAAAGGCATCCTCGATATGGTCGATCCGATCCGGCAGGGGTCCGCGGCCGATAACAGAAATAATATCAAAACGGACATCATGAAGATTGATTTTCCGACTTTTGATATAAGCATCTGCAGCAGAGGCCAGATTGCATATTTTCTGATCATCCACAGCTTCCTCCGGACTCTGGTAGTCAGCATTCTGACGCGTTTTCACCTCCACGAAGACAAGAGTCTGTCCCTCTTCGTCCAGAGCGACAATATCCAAGTCGCGCTTTCCCTGATGCCAGTCCCGGTCAAGAATGGTATACCCCTTTTGCCGGAGATAGACGGAAGCCAACTCTTCTCCCCATGCACCTCGCTCATTATGTTCTGACATGTGTCCTGTATCTTAGGTTAGATGATATGCAAAAATAGCAATTTTCTCATTGACAGTCAAGTAAAAATGATTAAATTTGCAAGAGTATAGAAAAGGAATTCTGTAAAAGGCAAGTCAACAGGCAAGGGAAGATCCAAGATGATCTCTTGCCCCCGGGCATCAAATACGATCAATGTTATGGATAACAGGAAGAAAGAAAGTCAGCCATCAGACGATAAAGTCAGAAAACAGCAAAGGAAAGATGAGGACTATATGCGTAAGGCCCTCGCCGAGGCCCGACAAGCTGCAGCCGAGGGAGAAGTTCCGGTAGGTGCCATTGTCGTTTGTAAGGACCATATCATCAGCCGGGCACACAACCTGACTGAGACCCTCCATGATGTTACTGCTCATGCAGAGATGCAAGCCATCACGGCAGCAGCAGATGCTCTGAACGGAAAATACCTGATCGACTGTACCCTCTATGTCACCGTCGAGCCATGTGCCATGTGCGCAGCTGCCATCGGATGGGCGCAAGTGCTCCGTCTGGTCTTCGGAGCTCATGATGAAAAGCGGGGATACCACAAATTTGCGCCTCTGGTATTACACCCGAAGACAACGGTCACCACTGATATTCTGGAAAAAGAATGCAGAGCACTCATGCAGGATTTTTTCAGGGAGCGGAGATCATTCCGTCAATAGCTTACCCCCTTTTCAAGAAAAAGCCTTTGATAACGTGATTGGTTATCAAAGGCTTTTTCTTGTCCCCTCAAGTAGAGAGCCCTCTCCCGACGAGAATCCCCTTACAAATCCTTATTTGACAAGGATCACCAGATATTTGCTCGTGCTCCAGAAGATCTGAGGATTCGTGATCTTCAGCACATACTGTTTATTTGCATCCTTAGCCAGACTATAACTTCCGGACGGGTGTATGGTGAGTATTCTCGCACTCTTGGAATAGAGTTTGATCTCCCTGCTATTCCGAATGTCAATCTTCGTAAAATAATTCTTATTGAAGTTTGCCTGCAACACCTTTCCACCCTCGATGATATGCTGTTCCTTCAGCTCCTTTTTCGTGCCAAACACAAACCAGGCCGTATTCAGTTGCTTGTCCTGGGCCGAGATGGTTTCCCCATTCTGCGTGTTCTGAGTCTGCAAATCATTGACATTCGTATTCAGATTATTAATTGTCTCATCCAATTCAGAGATATGAATATCCTTCGCATCCAGTTCCACGCGGAGTTCCTGCAACTGCTGATCCTTCTCGTTGAGTTGTTTCATCAGATTATGGATAGTCTTCTTCAAGGTAGCCCGGAGCTGCTCATTCTTGAAAGAACTGCTAGCCAACTGATTTTGCAATTTGGAAATAAGTGTACGGTTCATTCTCATCCGGTTGGCAATAAACTGTATGTTTTCCTTCAACTGCTGGGATCTGTCAGCCCCCTCACCGGATTTTTCGAGATTAACACGATTCTCAGCCTCGTTGATCTGCTGGAACCCATCATCAATCTGATTCAGAGTACCCATCATATCATTGATTTCATTATCTTTCTGAGCAATGATTTTATTCAAAGAATCATTCTGCTCCACCTTTATCAGGTTAGGGGCCTTTTTTTTCTCTTGCTTACAACCTGTTAACAACAGGGCTGTTGCAAGACAGGCCAATAACATAAATTTTCTCATTGTTGAATTTATTTTAAGTCCTTATTATGATCAACTTATCCATTCGATTTTCAGAACTACTCCACTCCTTTCTTCCTGGATTTTTTTAATTCTATTTTACAGTTTTCTGATCAACCCTTAAATCTTCCACTCCTTCCGTCTCCCGCATCTTCAATTCTTTATTTCGCTTTCGCCCAGCCTGCTTCTCCATTTTTTGCTCCTCCTTTACAAGAGAAGAGTCTTTGCCGGCAACGACCAGAACAAACTCTCCACGCGGTTCCACCTTTTCAAAATGCTGGATCAGTTCACTTAAAGTTCCCCGTATACTTTCTTCATGGATTTTTGAAATTTCACGGCAACAGCTCGCCCGTCTGTCCTCCCCGAAGATCTCCGCAAATTGTTGCAGAGTCTTTCGCACACGATAAGGTGATTCATAGAACACCATCGTCCGGGTCTCATCCCGCAAGGATTCCAGTCGTCCCTGACGCCCTTTCTTCTGAGGGAGAAAGCCCTCAAAGCAGAATCTGTCACAAGGCAGTCCCGATGAGACCAAGGCAGGTATACAAGCTGTTGCTCCCGGCAAGGTCTGGACGGTAACACCCGCCTTAATGGCCTCCCTAGCCAGGAAAAAGCCAGGATCACTAATGCCCGGGGTCCCCGCATCGCTGATCTGAGCGATCGTTTCACCCGCCTTCAGACGGTCAATGATACCAGCCGTCGTACCATGTTCATTAAATTTATGATGGGCGGCCAATCGGTTCTTAATGCCAAAATGCCGTAACAGGATACCCGACGTACGTGTATCTTCTGCCAGCACAGTATCAGCTTCCTTCAGGATACGAATGGCTCGAATCGTCATATCTTCCATATTACCTACCGGAGTAGGCACAATATACAATATACCCATAGTTAGTTTATGCAAAAATAGGAATTAAATTGTTACTAAGCAAAAAAAGCTACCATTTCTTTACAATTTTTAGGAAGTTACATCATAATTGATCTCCTACCAGACCCGAAAAGGAATATATGAAAGGAAAATCCATCTCTCGGTTATCCGCCCTTATCGCTGGCAGAAATCCCCGGACAGGCCTTTAGCATGCCCGGAAACAGGACTCAGCCCGCAAGATGGACAGAGAAGGCAAAATAAGGGTCCTTTTATTTTGCAATTTCTCTAAATAGCATTATCTTTGCAACAATCATGATGGAAAATTTAGCAGGGGAGGCACACCAGCCTGGGAGAATAGAAGTAGTATGCGGTTCAATGTTCTCAGGCAAGACTGAAGAACTGATCCGACGCATGAGAAGAGCAATGTTCGCCCGACAAAAGACAGGGATTTTCAAGCCCTCGATGGACACACGATACTCTAATCATGATGTTGTCAGCCATGACCACAACTCCATTATCTCTACTCCTGTCGATACGTCCGCCAGCATTCTGCTTCTGGCCTCCGACTTAGAGGTCGTAGGCATTGATGAAGCACAATTCTTCGATGAAGGACTGATCCCTGTCTGCAATACATTAGCCAACAATGGGGTACGTGTGATCATTGCGGGCCTGGATATGGATTATAAAGGTAATCCTTTCGGTCCCATGCCCGGACTTTGCGCCATCGCCGACGAAGTGACAAAAGTGCATGCAATCTGTGTACGCTGCGGGGCACAGGCCTATATCAGCCACCGACTTGTGCATAATGATAAACGTGTATTACTAGGAGAGAGGGAGGAGTATGAACCTTTGTGCCGTGAGTGCTACCAGAAAGTCATGAAAGAAGAACAGCAACAGGAAAAGGTTGACACACGTCTCCATGATCCTATTTAATGATCTACCGAAAAGGCTGCATTCCCCACTCAGTGTTTAGAATCTTATTTCTCTCTTATAAAAAGACCACGAAATATAACTGGAAAATGATATGCCACAACAAAAGATTACTTTTGATAAATTCATCCGTTGGGCAGGTGTAGTCTTAATTATTCTCACCGTCCTCTATTTCACGAATTACCTGAAAGCGGTACTGATACCTTTCTTCGTCGCATGGGTCCTGGCTTATCTCCTCTACCCGATTGTACATTTTGTACAGTATAAGCTCCATGTGCATGTGCGGGTCATCGCCATCATCCTCACCCTCATCCTCGTGATAGCTATCCTTGCAGGGATCATCTATGCTATCATCCCTCCTATGATTGAACAATTTGGGAAATTAGGAGACATCTTGGGAAAATGGCTGAACAGTACCACTCATACCAACAATCTGACAGCCGTAATCAAAAACTGGTTTGTCAACAATGAAGGGATGCTGGAGAAGATCTTCAAAAGCAAGGACTTTTCTGATGCCATAAAGATTGCCATGCCTAAGGTCTTCACCGTTCTCGGCCAGACGGCCAATGTCATCCTCAGTATTATAGCAGCACTTTTCACTCTGGTCTACTTGTTCTTTATTCTTCTTGACTATGAATACCTTACGGATTCATGGATCAAGATTTTCCCAAAGAAGAACCGTCCGTTCTGGCATGAACTGGCAAGTGATGTTGCCACGGAATTAAACCATTATGTCAGGGGTCAGGGACTGGTAGCCCTTATCATGGGTATCATGTTCTGTATCGGTTTTACGATTATCGGCTTTCCTGTGGCCATCGGAATGGGGATACTTGTCGGGCTCCTTGATCTCATCCCTTACATGCATGCCTTTGCTCTGATCCCTACTGCTTTTTTAGCCATGCTGAAAGCTGCCGACACCGGGCAGAATTTCTTCCTTATCTTCGGTGAAGCTCTGATCGTCTTCGCCGTCGCCCAGGTTATCTCAGACATGGTCGTCACTCCTAAGGTCATGGGGAAAGCCATGGGGCTCAACCCGGCGATTCTCCTTCTCAGCCTTTCAGTATGGGGCGAACTTCTCGGTTTTATCGGGGTGATTATTGCTCTGCCTCTGACAACGATCCTCATCGCCTACTGGCAGCGCTACGTGACCAAAGACCGATCGGATATTGACTTGAGCGGAAGGAGTCCGGTACCGATACCAACTTCAAGCGGAGATACGACGCCAAAGACCAGGCCTACCGGCCAGAAAGAGAAGGGAGCATCTCAGGACAAGCCTGCATCCGTCAATAGGGGGAAAGAGCCTTAATATCATCTTCCGGGGCGATCTCCAGAGGCAGAAAAAGCCTATGAGTGGCAAAAAAAGCAATAATAATTTTGGCATTTCAAAAAAACGTTGTACCTTTGCAGTCGCCTTTCAAAGAGGCTTTAAGAGATCCGCTAGCTCAGTTGGTAGAGCACAACACTTTTAATGTTGGGGTCATGGGTTCGAACCCCATGCGGATCACTCTCGATAGAAAGTTGCGGTACAAGCGCCACTTAAAAGATTTCGGGATGTAGCGCAGTTGGTAGCGCACACGTCTGGGGGGCGCGAGGTCGCCAGTTCAAGTCTGGTCATCCCGACTACAAGTATAAGTCTTGATTATCAGTTGGTTACAACTGCTATCAAGGCTTTTTTCATGTCCATAAATACTGCGATTTCCTATTCTATCTTATGATAAAGATACTGGTCTGTTTCTTGTAGAGAGCTGAATTGCAAGAACAATCCACCCTCCGGCCTGATCTTCCAGTCCAGTCCGACCTCATCAAAAATCAGTTTGTTTTCCTTCCTCCGATAAGGATATGAGCCCGAGATCTCCTCCTTATCGGTAAATCCAAAATAAGCACTATCCGCTGAAAAAGTTATCGTATCCGGCTCTGTGTTTTCCCAGTTCGTCCACACCGTCCCGCCGTTTTCCTCCCTATATCTCAAAGAATCAGCTACCCATGTTCCAAGAAGACGCTGAACGGATCTGGAGTCATTCCTTGTAGTTTCAGAAAATCTATCATCACTCTCAGCGCTACAAGCTGAAAGGAGAACAACAAACAAACATAAAAAGAGTCTGGCATTTTTCATGATCAGGTTATTTAAAAATTCTACGAACAAAGATATAAAATTCTTTCCAATCAGGAAACAAATTGAATCTATTTTTTATATTTCGGTCCTCAAACAGCAAGTATGACCCTAACCTCACATTTGGTATTTAGATGATAAAAACTCTTTTGATGAAAAGACAAGAAGTTATAGATGACAGATTTAGGAAACTCTTCCCCACTACGGAAAAAATCAAAGATAACTGTATATGTTCGGAAAAAAGCCCTTAAAAAAAGCAGAAAAAACCATTTTATTTTGCAACTAATCAAGAATCCGTTGCGTCTAACCATACAGTTTATAAAATCAAGAAAATGAGAAAAATCTTACTACAAATTATTATTCTGGCTTTTTCTACAGCAGCTTTTGCTCAAACCGAAGCAAAGCGGTCAACTTCCTTTCCGGGAGATCCATCAGATCCTTCCCTAAAATCTCGTCCGGCAGAAGTCGATTCTGTAAAGAAGGACTCCAGTAAATACTTTAAGCAGTTCAACCTTCAAGAGGTTACGGTAAACGCACAACGCAAACTGATCAAAAATGATATTGACAGGATGTCATACGATGTACAGCATGACAAGGATTCAAGGGCGATGAACACCCTTGAGATGCTTCGTAAAGTGCCGATGGTTTCCGTTGACGGACAAGATAACATTAAAGTCAAGGGCAGCGGTGATTTTAAAATCTATCGCAACGGTCACCCTGACCCGAGTTTTTCCGGTGGCAACGCCAGCCTGATACTCAAGTCCATTCCCGCGACGATGATCAAGAGGATTGAGGTCATCACCGATCCGGGGGCGAAAGAAGACGCCGAGGGTACGCATTACATCCTGAATATCGTCATGAACGATGATGCCAAGATAAATGGAGTAACCGGTACCCTGGGTTCCGCGGTAGATGTCCTGCACGGAAGCTCAAATGAGAATGGATATATTACGGCACAAACAGGCAAACTAATCTTCTCGGTCAATTACGGTTATGTTTATGCTCCCAAAGGAGCAACTCAGAACAAACAGCATAGTGATACATTCTTCAAGAACTCCGGGGACACCCGCTACTCCTCAATGTTCGGGAATAATCCAGTAAACGTGCATTACGGCAACCTCAATGCCAGTTATACGATCGATTCCCTAAATCTGTTCACCCTTTCTTTTGGAGGATATTACTATAAAGTAAAAGTAAATTCAAACGGTACAGACCGTATGACAGATGCGAATCAGAATATTCTTTACCAATATGACACCCGTCTGTGGACCCCGAAATATGACGACTACAATCTGAACGGACGAATGGACTATCAACACAAGACCAAACTTGACGGTGAAGTCCTGACCGCTTCCTATATGCTGTCGACCACACGAAGCGTAAACAATGAACAGACGACATACAGTAATATGGTTAACATGCCGGTAGATTACAGCGGATATGATAAAAACCAGAAAGAGCACTTCATAGAACACACCTTCCAACTCGATTATGTCCGTCCTTTCTTAAAGTACAACAAGATGGAAATAGGGGCCAAATATATTAACCGTGAAAATAACAGTAACACGTCAATGCTTTATGACGGTTCGTCTGCCAGCATTTATAACAAATTCGACCACAACACTCAGATTGCAGCAGGCTACGGTGAATGGGTGTATGCCAACAAGAAATGGTCAGCCCGTGCCGGACTGAGATATGAATACAGTTATCTGGATGCTAAATATCCCGATAAAAGCGGGCAGAACTTTCACAAGAACCTGAACGACTGGGTCCCATCAGCAAGCATAAAATACAATTTCAACATGTTCAATTCCTTGAAAATCAGTTATGCAACCACCATTAACCGTCCGGGAATTTCCTATTTGGACCCTGCTGACGTAAGCACTCCGACCGCAGAAAGTTATGGTAACCCGGGATTGAACAGTGCACGTAACACCTCCTTTACACTTGAATATATGCACATCAATCCGAAATTTACTTATAATCTGTCACCCTATTACAACTTCTCCAATAATCAGATCTCTGCTATACAGTTTGCGAAGGAAGGGAAAACCGTTTCTACCTTCGATGACGTACTCCACACCAAGAACCTGGGAATAGGTGGATTCATTCAGGCTTCGCCCTTCAAGAATACATCAATTATGCTTAATGCAAACATAGGAAAGAATTTCATGAATAATCACCAACTCGGTATCTCTCTGAATGGCTGGTCTGGAATGGCTACAGCCAATATTACCCAGACCCTGCCCTGGAAAATCAGACTGAATGTCGGCTATGGTGGTTCTTTCGGACAAAATGTTAGTTCAGTTTATGGATATGATTCCAACTGGCATTACCACTATATCGCCTTACAACGCTCTTTCCTGAAGGAAGACCGTCTGACCGTCATGATCGGTGCAGATAATCCTTTTGGCAATAAATACCTGAAGATGACTTCCCGTACCGTCAATGGTGATTATACCGGGCATCAGTTTAACTACCAGCAAACGAAAGAGCTAGGATTTAGAATTTCTTACCGTTTTGGAAAACTGAAAGCAAGTGTCAAGAGAGTGGAGAACACTATTGAAAACAATGACGTTGTGGGAGGCATTAAGAGTGGTGCAAGTTCCAGTCAGGGAATGTCCGGAGGACAGAAATAACACGATACGGACATCGTTATGATCACTAACCTAAGAAGGACTTTCAGCCGATCGTTGGAAGTCCTTCTTTTGTATTACTCCTTTCCAGGAAACACATTTCAACCGATTCTGCGAATAAAGGCAAGTAAAATTTATTAAATAATGCCGGAGGACTTCGTTATTCCTCCTTTTTTTTGTTAAATTTGCAGACAAGTATGCCCTTTCGAGTCCTGAGCCTCATCCGGAACTCCAGCCAGGTATATTTTAGCCAAGCTTAGGACAAAACAACAGGATTTTGCCAAACATAAAAACAGCAGAATGAGATTCAATCTATCAGAATTACTCCAGAAAGACCAGAATAAACGATACTTCTCCTTTGAAGTTTTACCTCCACTCAAGGGGAATGGTACCCGGCAACTTTTCGACACGATTGATAAGTTAAAGGAATTTCATCCCCTTTTTATTAACATTACCACTCATCACAGCGAATATGTATATCGAGAACTGGAGAACGGCCTCATCGAGCGGCAAAATATCCGCCGGCGTCCAGGGACCCTGGCTATCGCCGCTGCCATACAGAATCGTTACGGCATTCCTATCCAGCCTCATATCATCTGTTCAGGAGCTACAAAAGAAGATATAGAATATGAACTTCTCGATCTGCAGTTTCTTGGCATTAACAACATCCTGCTGCTCAGAGGGGACAAGGCACGGGAGGATAAGAGTTTCAAGCCCACACCCGGAGGATATACACATACGACTGAGCTCATCAAACAAGTCAACCAGTTTAATAACGGCTTTTTTGTCGATGGTACTCCTATGAAACACCCCGAATGGAAATTCGATTATGGCGTTGCCTGCTATCCGGAAAAACATGAAGAGGCCCCTAATCTGGAAGAGGATATGAAACATCTTAAGGAGAAACAAAACCTGGGTGCTGAATATGCCGTTACCCAGTTATTCTATGATAATACGAAATACTATTCCTTCGTCAATAAGGCAAGGGAAATGGGAATCACCATACCCCTCATTCCAGGCATCAAGCCATTGACCAGGCAGCGTCACCTGACAGTTGTTCCTAAAACGTTCCATGTGGACATTCCTGATGAACTGGCAGGAGAGGCTTTAAAATGCAAAAATGATGACGAGATCCGTGATTTAGGCATCGAATGGACTACCAACCAGGTAGAAGATCTCTACCAGCATGGCGTAAGAAATGTGCACTTCTATACCGTAAGTGCAGTTGACAGCATCAGGGAAGTCGTCAAAAGACTCCTCTGAAAAGAGAAAGGAGAAAACTCCGGGCAGGAAGAAATGGAAGACGAAGCATTCAATGACATCATAGGGCAGGAAGAAGCCATCAAGAGGCTCTTGCAAATGGTAGGGGAAAAACGCATCCCTCATGCCTTGCTTTTCTGCGGTCCCGAGGGCTGCGGTAAAATGGCCCTCGCCATGGCTTTTGCACGTTATCTGCTCACGGAAGACACCATGGATGCAAACGCCAGGAAAAGTGCCGTGGCGATGCTTTCTAACTGGGAGCACCCGGACTTACATTTCACCTATCCGACCATTAATTCCGGTACCGGAAGTGACCATAAACCAGTCAGTGACGATTTCGCCAGGCAATGGCATCAACTACTTAGCGAAGGGACTTATTTCACCATAGAGCAATGGCTGCAATTGATGGGAGGAGGAAACAAACAGGCCATCATCACTGCCGCAGAAAGTGACGCCATTGCTCATAATCTGAGTTTAATGTCCAGTCAGGGAGGCTATAAGATCAGCTTGGTCTGGCTGCCGGAACGATTCAATCAAGAAGCAGCCAACAAACTCCTCAAGCTCCTGGAAGAGCCTCCGCACAAGACCTTGTTCCTGCTTGTCAGTGAACATCCGGAGCGCATACTGGATACCATCAGGAGCCGCACCCAACTCTTCGAGATGAAGAAAATCGATACTCCGGACATTGAGAGGAATCTGATCAGAAGGAGAGGCATTGGTCCTGAAGATGCTCACCGGATTGCAAGGGTCGTAAACGGCAACTGGAACCTGGCTCTTAAAGAGACCGTGGCAGACAACGAGAACGAAGAATTCTTGGATAAATTTGAACAACTGATGCGGCAGGCCTACAGCCGACGAGTGCAAAACCTGAAAAACTGGTCAGATCAGATCAATGATTTCGGAAGGGAAAAACAAATCCGAATGCTGACCTATTTCCTTCATCTGGTACGCGAAAACTTCATCTATAATTTTCACCGGCCAGAACTGAACTATATGACTCAGAAGGAAGAAAATTTCTCCAGAAATTTCGCACGGTTCATTCATGAAAATAATATCCTCAGCATAGCCCGACTCTTCAATCAGGCGCTGACCGATATCAGACGAAATGCAAATGCGAAGATAGTCTTCTATCACGTAGCCCTTCAGACAATGCTGTCCATCAGAAAATAGCATCTCCAGGGAAGGATTCCTCTTTCCATACGCAAGGGGAAAAGGTTATCTAAATATTAGCATCATTAAAAGAAGAAGAAAAACAATATCATACGAAATATGAACTTTAAAAATATGAATTTTGAATCCTGTCAGGACTGCGACCGTGGACTATGTGCCTGTGGAGTAGGAAGACAAGATAAACAACTCAATACCTACGACTGGCTGGCTGATGTACCGGGTAATGCACAAAGCACCGACCTGGTGGAGGTACAATTCAAGAATACCCGTAAGGGATATTATCACAATGTCAATCACCTGGACTTGAAAAAAGGGGACACCGTAGCAGTAGAAGCTAATCCCGGACATGACATCGGAGTGGTAACACTCACCGGAAGACTGGCCATTTTCCAACTCAAGAAGGCGAACCTGAAATCTGCCGATGATGTCAAGCGTATCTACCGGATAGCCAAGCCGGTGGATATGGAAAAATATAAAGAGTCCAAAAGCCGGGAATATGATACCATGATCCAGAGTCGCCAGATCGCCAAGAAACTTGGCCTGGAGATGAAAATAGGAGATGTGGAATACCAGGGAGACGGGAATAAAGCCATCTTCTATTATATTGCCGATGGCCGTGTGGACTTCCGCCAACTGATCAAGGTCCTTGCAGAGACCTTTCATGTAAGAATTGAGATGAAGCAGATCGGAGCCCGCCAGGAAGCAGGCAGGATCGGAGGGACGGGGCCTTGTGGCCGGGAACTATGCTGTGCTACATGGATGAAAAATTTCTCCAGCGTCAGCACAAACGCAGCCCGTTATCAGGACATCTCGCTGAACCCTCAGAAACTGGCAGGTATGTGTGCCAAACTCAAATGTTGTCTGAACTATGAAGTAGACGATTATGTAGAAGCCAGCAAGGAACTGCCTAAAAAGGACATTATCCTGCAGACTAAAGACAATGACTATTATCTGTTCAAGACCGACATTCTGGCCAGACGCTGCACTTACTCCACTGACAAAAACTTAGCAGCTAACCTGGAAACGATCTCAGCTGCAAGAGCCCAAGAAATTATCAAGATCAATAAGAGTGGTGAAAAACCGTTATCCCTTCAGGAAGACGGGAAAGTGAAAGTCACCGAAAAACCCGTCGACCTCCTGGCCAATACGGATGTCAGCCGCTTTGACAAAAACAGCAAGAAGAGGAAGAAGAAGTCACAAAAAGACAGAAATGCCAACCATCCACATAAAGGACAAAATCCTGCAGATTCTGCTTCTTCCATCAGCGATGCCCAATCCGGTAAATTCCAACGGAAAAACACGAACAACAGCAGAAGACCTCAGGGGAAGATGGAATCAAGACGGTCCAAGATTGTAAAATCCGATAGTGCCCATCAGGATGAGGATAACAGCGCTATGAAGAAAGTTGCAGATCTACCCTCAGTAAATCCGTCCGGTTCAGATAAACCGGTAAGCCATAAGACTAAAGCCGTTGCCGGGCAAGGCACACAACTTCCGTTAAAGGCCACAGATACGCAGAAAGAATCCACTTCCGGGTCTGAAGACAATACAAAACAATGAAGAAGTCATACATTCTCTTATTCTTCAGCGTGATCATCCTCTTTTCCTCCTGTCTTGAACATAAAGTATATGATCATTACGAGCATACCCCTTTGGCAGGATGGGAAAAGAATGACTCCTTACTGTTCAATGTCCCCAAATTAATGGACACTGACTATTACGACATGAACGTTGGACTCCGTATCAATAGCACCTATCCTTTCCAATCCCTGACCCTGATCATCAAGCAAACGGTCTATCCTGAAAAGGGGAAGGATAAAGTCCATGAAGACAAACCGAAAAGGACCTATGTTGATACCCTCAACTGTAGTCTGATGGACACAAACGGAAGAATAAAAGGCAGAGGCATAGGCAGCTTCCAGTACCATTTCCATGTGGCAAATATCCAGTTGGAAAAGGGGGACAGTATTCATGTCTGTATCTGTCATGACATGAAGAAAGAAATCCTTCCGGGTATTTCAGACATCGGCATCGAATACGTGAGGGAATAATATGGCCTTCGCCATCTTCTCATTCACGGACTAAATTCCTGCCGGCATCTATCCGGAGGAAGATAAACAGCAGAATCGTGAATCCCCACAATGAAGATCCTCCGTAACTGAAAAACGGAAGGGGAATGCCGATAACAGGGGTCAATCCGAGCACCATACCCACATTAATGAACACATGAAACAAGAATATACTAAGGACACAGTATCCATAGACTCGTCCGAACCGGAAAGGCTGTCGCTCAGACAGATAGATCAACCGTATGATCAAAGCCAGGAAAAGTAACAATACTCCGGCACTGCCTAGAAATCCTTCCTCTTCTCCTACCGTACAGAAGATAAAGTCAGTATCCTGTTCTGGAACGAATTTCAACTTTGTCTGTGTACCGTTCAAAAATCCTTTCCCTTGTAACCCTCCTGAGCCGATGGCGATCTCGCTCTGGTGGACATTATATCCGGCTCCCGCCAGATCATCATCCAGTCCCAGCAAAACATTGATCCTGACACGCTGATGCGGCTCCAGCACATCATTAAGAACATAGTCAGCTGAATAGAAAAACACGATCGATCCCACGGCAAATGCGGCAATGTAGAGATAATTCTTCATCCTCGTACTCAGTCCCTGATAAAGTAGGAAACCTATCAAGACTGCACAGAGAAAGAGTTGAACCCAGACAATGTCAAACGGTATGACAAATTCCGAGAAAAGCAAGAAGATAAGAGTGATCCCCAGGCACAAGCCAATCACCCAGCGCGTCAGCCGCTTATCCTTACAGTACACCTGGATCATGCCTGCACTGAAAATTTGAACGAGCAGAAGCACAATAAATTTTCCCACCGACGTAGGGGTATCCCAAAGGAACAACTGCTCATACTTGATCCCCACGACGAAATAGATCACCATCGCAACAGCTGTGAAAAGGATACTCCCCGGCATTCCTTCCCGGTAAAACATCAGGAAGAAAGCCAGATAGACCAAAGCCGATCCTGTCTCTCGCTGTGCAACGATCATCAGCAATGGCAGGATGACAATGCCGCAAGCGCAAAGAAAATCTTTCCAACGATGAATATCAAAGCCATAACTACCCATGAATTTCGAGATCGCCAGGGCCGTAGCAAATTTAGCCAACTCAGCAGGCTGCACGCGCAAGGGGCCTAAGACCAGCCAGGAGCGAGAACCTTTGATCTCGTGCGGATTGAATATGGTCAAGAAGAGCAAGATCATAAAAGCCGCATAAATGACATAGGCAAAAGTATCATAAAAACTATCATCCAGCATAAGGATCACAAAACCAAGTACAATAGAAGTACCGATCCAGATAATCTGCATGCCGGAACGTGTGCTAAGGCTGAAGATATCCGTCTCACCAAAAGTATAGCTGGCTCCACAAACACTGAGCCATCCGAAGACGAGCAATGCCAGATAAATCCCTATCGTCCACCAGTCAAGTGAACGCAGTACACTGGTTTGTTGTGTTGGTGCTTGTATCATTTCCTAAGCAAATATTTAATAACTATCACTACCGATATTTAATTTTCATTTATCACTATTGTCATCCGGGAACAACACCGCACAAGACCATACCGAAGGTGTCGACCTATCGGTTAGCTGCCCCATAAGCAATACGACGCTGAGCAAATTCTTCAGCCATTTTCTCTGAAGAGGGTGACAATTTACCTTTCAGGTATTGTTCCATCATCAATCCCCCGATAGGAACTCCGTAGACGGCTCCCCATCCGCCATTCTCCACATAGACGGCAATCGCAATCTTAGGATGATTCATCGGAGCAAAACCCATGAACACAGAGTGGTCCTGACCCCTGTTCTGAGCAGTACCCGTTTTACCGCAAGGCATAAAATCATAACGGGCCAGGTCCTTACAGGTTCCATGCATTGCAGATCCCCTCATCCCTTCTATGACCAGATGATAAGCATACTGACTGGCCCGCGTATAATGGCGTTGACGGAACTTCGGGTCTATCGGTTTCCCCTTGATCTTACTGACCACATGTGGAATGTAATAATAACCACGATTGGCTATAGACGCACCCAGATTGGCTATTTGAAGAGGAGTCAGACAGACCTCGCCCTGACCGATGGCAATAGAGATAACCGTCAAGGCATTCCAGTGCCCGTTATAAGCTTTATCGTAAAAATGAGCATTAGGAATCAGTCCTCGCTTTTCACCTGGCAGATCGATTCCCAACTTATAGCCTAATCCCATGCTAACCATATAGTCACGCCAGACATTCATGGCATTCTGCACACTCTGATATTTCTGCCGATCAGAAATCATGTGAAGAAATCCCCAGCAGAAATAGGAATTACAAGAAGTAATAATTGCATCCACCACATTCAGCGGAGACTTATGAAGATGACAGCCGATATGAAGTCCTTTGTAATAGAACCCTCTATGGCAAGGATACATGGTATGGCTATTGATTATGCCTTCTGTCAGAAAAGTAAGTGCCTGAGTAGTCTTAAAGGTGGATCCTGGAGGATATTGCCCTTGTGTTGCCCGGTTCAGCATCGGCTTCCAGACATTCCGGGAAAGGGCTTTCTCCATCTTCCCCCGCATACGCCCTACCATCATACGAGGATCGTAGGTCGGAGAAGAGACCATGCAAAGCACCTGTCCGGTAGACGGCTCTATGGCAACAATTGCCCCTATCTTGCCTGTCATCATCCGCTCCCCCAATGCCTGAAGTTTCCAGTCTATGCCTAAGGTCAGATCCCTTCCTGGAATAGGAAGGCGGTCAAACTTTCCATGCTGGTAGCTTCCTTGAATGCGACCATGGGCATCACGAAGCAGAATCTGAACACCTTTCACCCCACGAAGATCATCTTCATAAGATTTTTCGATGCCCATTTTGCCGATATAATCACCTGCCTGATAATAAGGATCTTCCTCCAGATCACTCTCCGACACTTCTCCCACATCCCCTAAGACATGGGCCCCATAAGGGGTAGCATATTGCCGGATACTGCGTTTCTGGATATAGAAACCGGGGAAACGAAAACTCTTTTCCTGAAACACGCTGAACTCCTTATCAGAGAGTTGTGGCATGAAAAGCTGCTGGGTAAAACGAGAATAACCGGGATTCTTCCGTCGATCCTTAATATCATCCATTCGCTTGATAAACCACTGTTTGGTAATCCCCAGGGAATTGCAGAAATCAAGTGTATCCAGATGCCCCCTCTCTTCGTCCATAACCACCATAATATCATAAGACGGCTGATTATAGACTAAGAGTTTGCCGTTCCGGTCAAAAATCGTACCTCGGGAAGGATATTCAATCTTCTTCAGGAATGCATTTGAGTCAGCATTCTTTTTATAATCGTCACTGGCAATCTGAAGAGCGAACAGCCGGACAATATACAAGAACACGATTGTCACAGCCACTCCTCCAATTACATATTTCCGATTTTCAAGATTAAAATCTTTCATTCACCCATTTATCCTTTGCCGGAAGACCTGTTGGTCCCGGACTTAATTATCTGTCTTAGCTGACGATTTTTTATCCAGATTTTCTATTACTATCAGGAAGATCATTGTAATGACAAAACTCCCGAACACAGAAGCCAGCCACTGAATCCAGTTGAAGAAACTGAAGGTCTCCAGAGTGAAGAAGAGCAGACAATAAATAAAGACCATCACCATAGAGTAATACAAAAAAGGCTGGAAGCCCATTGTACGTATCGACGGTGAAAAATCATCTGCCGCATCACGAGGGACAAAGAGTTGCATGACATGAGGCTGGAGAAATGCTACAAAAGTCATTGATGCTGCAGCTACTCCCGGCGTATTTGCGAAAATATCCACAGACAATCCTAGGAAGAAACTCCAGAGCAAAATAGCATATCTCGGATAATTACGACGGAAATGCAACACCAGATATACATAAAGAAGCGGTGTGGCACAATGGAACAACTGGATATGGTTCAATACCAATACCTGCACAAGCAGCAAAACCAGAAAGGTAAACAGACGATGTAAATTTTCCATGTTCATAGTTAATTCTCATCCCCTCCTTCCTTTTCTTTAATAGAATCCTGGGCTGCGCGCAGCACCTGCAACCGCTGCTCCATCACGGCGTCATCGATCACACAGACATCACGCAAATCTCCAAAGTCAGTAGACAGTTTGACCATCAGCCGATAGGACAAACCATCAGAAGAGTTATAGACATGTAATATCGTGCCGGCAAGAATTCCTGGTGGGAAAACAGAAGAATAACCACTGGTTACAATACGATCATGGAGCTTGAAATGAGCATGTAAGGGTACATCATTGACATAGGCTATACTTGAAGAGCCTCCTGTCCAATGCAAATATCCGAAATATCCACGTTTTTGTATTGACACACTAATGTTAGACTGTGAATTGAGGACAGGTATCACAACCGAATAATGCGGGGCTGTCAGATAGACGATTCCTACCACTCCCGTTCCGCAGACCACCCCCATGTCCTTTTTGATCCCGTCGGCAGAACCTTTATCAAGCGTGATAAAATTATCGCGCTTATCGAGGGAGTTACTTACGACCTTGGCAGGTATCAATCTGTAAGTACGGAGCATAGCCAGTTGGTCGCGTCCCATAAAACTGTTGTCGCCACTTTCTTTTTCCAGATGATGAGACAATTGCATTACCTCATGTTCCAGATAGACATTACGCTGGGTAAGTTGCTGGTTCACTTTAGAAAGAGAAAAGAGATGCTCAATATCAGCATCCCATTCATAGATCTTTCCGGCTACAGCGTTTGCTGAAGAAAAAAAGACACTACCTTGATAGCTATTCCACTGGAACAGCAACACAAAACTTATCACCTCCAGAAATATGAAGACGAACCAATGATTATATTTGGCCAGAAACTCGATTAAATTTTTCATATCTATCCACTTCTACCCCTTCCCAGCGCAATGAGAGCGGGGCTGTCCACACCTGCAACATCAGGTAAGGACTTTGCGAAGATACTATTATCTCATCAAGAAAGAGAAACGGTCCACATTCTTCAATGCAATACCTGCTCCCTTGGCGACACTGTGCAAAGGATCTTCAGCAATATGGAAAGGAATCTTAATTTTATCCGTAAGCCGCTTGTCAAGGCCTCTCAGCAAAGCGCCACCCCCGGTCAGATAGATACCATTTTTCACAATATCTGCATATAACTCCGGCGGGGTATTCTCCAGCGCACTCAACACGGCATTTTCAATTTTTGCTACCGTCTTATCCAGACAATGGGCAATTTCCTGATAGCAGACAGGCACCTCCATAGGAAGAGCTGTAATGCGATTAGGACCATGAACGATATAATCTTCCGGAGCCTCATCCCCGAGATCAGTAAGGGCTGAGCCAACATGAATTTTGACACGCTCTGCCATACGCTCACTGACCTTCACATTATGCTGGCGGCTCATATATTCCTGTATGTCAGCCGTCAGATCATCGCCGGCGATACGAATAGAATTATTGCAGACAATGCCTCCCAGCGAGATCACGGCAATCTCAGTACTTCCTCCACCAATATCGACAATCATATTCCCTTCCGGTGCTTCCACATCGATACCGATGCCGATAGCGGCAGCCATAGGTTCAAATATCAGATAGACGTCGCGCCCATCAGCATGCTCAGCAGAATCACGAACGGCACGCAACTCCACCTCCGTAGATCCTGAGGGTACTCCGATGACCATTCTCAAGGAAGGAGAAAAAAGCCGGCTCCCTGTATGTACCATCTTGATCAGGCCGCGCATCATCTGCTCACATGCGGTAAAATCAGCGATAACGCCATCACGGAGAGGACGGACAGTACGGATATTGTCATGCGTCTTTTCGTACATCATCTTTGCCTTCTCACCCACCGCAATCATTTTATTTGTACGACGGTCAAGAGCCACCACTGAAGGTTCGTCCACCACAATTTTATCATCACTGATAATAATCGTATTGGCCGTCCCCAGATCCATCGCAATTTCCTGAATGAATGAAAAAAATCCCATGTCTTAATTTCTTGATTATTTTAAGCTTAAAATATAATCTCCCTTTCTCTGCCAAACACAAATGAAATCTCCCCGGCTTATTTCTTGAGAGTTTCAGCAAACCAGGCATGAATGTCCGTATCATAACGGCTACTGACGGCAAAGGCCCGTTCGGCAAACGCCTTACGGTCTTCAATGGAAGTCTCTCCTGACTTTTTATTCAAAAGGTCAAGGAACTTGCCGTACTCTGCCTTACTGGGTACGATAACCACATCCTTGAAATTCTTAGCACCAGCGCGGATCAATGAGATACCGCCTATATCTATTTTTTCGATAATATCCTGTTCTTTAGCACCACTGGCAACAGTTTCCTCAAAAGGGTACAGGTCAACAATAACCAGATCAATAGCAGGGATTTGATATTTTTTCATCTCTTCCTGATCACCGGCATTGTCCCGACGAGCCAGAATTCCTCCGAAAATTCTCGGATGCAGGGTTTTCACACGTCCTCCCAATATAGAAGGATAAGTGGTTACTTCCTCTACTTTCTCACAGGGGAAACCCTGAGATTCTATAAACTTCTGAGTTCCTCCGGTACTTAAAAACCGGACACCTTCCTCATGGAGTTTTGTAAGAATATCCTCCAAGCCGTCTTTATGGAAAACTGAAATTAATGCAGTTTTTATCCTTTTTGTTTCTGCCATTTACTTAGGTATATTATATTTATAGGCTGCAAAGTTACTAAATTCCATTGAATCACGATGATAAAAAACAATAAATCTAAGTTTTTTAACTATAAAAAAACAGATTACAGATTACAGAAATAGCAGAAGGGGAAAAGGTGCCTGCATTTCTGCATCTTTAGTGCCAGGGGAAAGGGGATAAACTTCTTCATGAACTCTGGTCTTATATTCTAATAGTTTTATATTGTTCCCCCTCTTCATTAAAGTAATACTTAACCTGATCACAGAAGATAAAAATATCACGAATAAGGCATCGGATCAGACACAGGAGAGCTCCCTTTTCCATCAAATTATCTTTTCATCCTCTCTGGGAAAATCTGACTCTGAAGATAATCTTTCACCGGTTAATTTGCAATTGATAATCTTTCCCCCGGTCAGAGACAATCCGGAGATTACTTTTCTTTTCCACTGACAGTTTCAACCGTTTCACCAGAGTATACAACGTATCACTGGGATCAGGTTTCCCAGGCCAAAGTGCATCACAAATCTCATGCTTGGAAAGGAGATGATTGTTGGCGGTGAAGAACATCTCCAGAAGCTGCTGTTGCATCGGAGTAAGGGGCATCGGCCGGTGTCTCAAATCGTAGAAAGATCCCTCAGACTGGTCCAACATCAAATCTCCAAAAACCATCATTCCTTTGTGGTAATTTTTGAAATAACTTAGTGAAAAGACCATCCACGCGAATGCCATCAAGGCGAAAAGACCGGCCCACCGCTGATCAGATAAAGCCATGACTGACATCATGGAACAATTGGTATAGCTCTGAAACTCCAAAGATCCGGGCTTTCCATGCCATCTGATCTTCCTGCTACAGAGTAGCGCGCCAGTATCGTCCATAGCATAGTTGACGAAGGAATGGTCACGCAATTGAGTGATTTTCAGATGACTGCGATAGTTCTGAATCGTATCCAGCGTGATCCATCCCTGCTGCTTCTCGGACAGGGTCTGCGCCAAAGCCTGGTCCATATCCCGGATGATGTTCTGCCTCGTACAATGATAGCTGTGAACACTTGATACAATTATACAACAGACTAAAAAGAGGAATATAGCAACAGAATGGAATGGTTTCATATCATTAACTTTAATGGCTGCCGATGGCTGCCGTATCACAAAGTTACAAATTATCGTCCAAGACACAAATCATCCCACATATCTTTTCGATAAAATTAAGAATCTGAAAAACTAATTAACATCCTTTCATACTGCCTTTCTAGTCTTTTACTGTTTGAACCTTGATTTATCTACTGCTTCATGCGACTTTTCTTTATATCCTCCGAATTTATACGTAAAGGATATGCCAAAGGTCCGGTAGCAAGAGAAGCTCATCTTGAGATCTTGTCCTTTAAAGTCAATATGAGGATTAATGCCCGAAGTTTCAAACAAATCATTACAATAAACTTTAAGAATGGCATGCTTCTTCAGAAACTGCCAGCGGGCACTCATATCCACATCACTAGATCCCGGCAAGTCGTAAGTTGCCTGAATAGTTTTTGAACGGATATATCCATCAGCAGAGAGTGTAATATCTGGTTTGGAAGAGAGTACCACGGTGTTATTTAATTTTACTATACCATAGAAAACACTCCTGTCAAATGGAATATCATAGAAATGATCGGCTTTTTCTCTTTGCCAGACCCCCGTCAGCATTATTTGTGTATCAAGCCATCTGTTCCATCTCAAGGGCAGCGTAGCCTGGATGCCAGCTTGTTGCTGAAAATTGAAGTTCAAGTTTTTATAACTGACCGCCAAACGATCATGGCGCTGATAAGGAGTCTGCACAAAATAATCTTCATCATGATCAAACCATGCTGTAAACTGATACTTGTCCTTTAGCAGATAGACTAAAGTAAGTTGATAGTCACTGGTCGGTTTCAATTCCGGATTACCGGTAATTTCATTATAGCCACCATTGCTATAACTTGTAAAATTGGTCATCTCCCAATAGTCAGGATACTCTCTGTCACTGCTTAATCCAAGTTGGAACATCTGTCCGGGCTTAGGGACATAAGTCAAATTGAAAGTAGGATAACAGTTCCATTGATGCCAGATAGGTGTATGGTAATATTCCGCAGCTACAGATGCATCCATCATCAACTTACTACCGAAATTCTTGCTCAATCCGAAATAGACGTTAATATCATCTTCTTTCAGACGGGTATATTCAGACGAAGGCTGATCACCCGTAGTCGTTTTTACTTCGACATACTGCTGATTAGTATGGTTGATACTCGAAGAATAGATTGCTCCATAATTGATACTCCAGTTGTTTTTCAAAGTATGTTCCTGCGAAAGGTAGCATTTCCACCGGTTAACCTGCTGGTCATTATCGACGGTATATTTAAGAGCTCCGGTAGGCAAGGTGCTTGCAAGGTGCTGTACTTCAGGACGATGATAATAAGTCATTTCGGCACCAACTTTGAAACCGAAAGGAGTACTATAGTCCAGACGCAAGTCATGAAGCCAATGATGGGAATTCAAGCCTGCTGTCCCTAAAACATTACCGGAAATATCCTCTATAACATTACTTTTATGATATTCTCCATTATAGACTAGACTCAACTGATGATTCTCTGAAAAATTATAATCCATTCCTAAACGATAGATATGTCCATAGCCATTTCCACGCTCCACTTCGTATGAATTAATATCATGTATTGTTCCGTCATCAAGTCGATGGCGAGAACGCTCATCCGTTATCGCATAGCTATCCCCATGGCTGTGTTGATACATTAGATCCAAGGAAAATTTACCTTTATAATATAACAAGGAGGTTCTCTCGCCAAACTCGGCATCATGTTGTTGCTTCCATGCCAAGTTGATTTCTCCCTGTAAAGGAGAAATGCCGTCAATGTGACTATGTCTCAGTCTGATATTGATAAGTGCGCCACGCACCTGCATCTTGGCAGGAGCATTATACATCACATCCACTTTTGCTATTCGGTTCGCAGGCATGCTCTTGAGCAAGGAAGTTACCTCGTCAACCGTCATACTGGTCACCTTACCATCCAGGATAACCGTCGTAGGCATTCCTCCTAAAGATAACTTTTTATCCTGTTCTATAACCCCGGGAATTTCCTTAATCGCATCATACATGTTATCTACAGCCCTCTTCTGAATAAGTCTTGGCAAGTCATAGGTAATGGCACTACCATTGACTTTTGCTATCGGGCGTTCACCTTTTACAATCACATCAGGCAAATTATGGATAATACTATCCATACGCAAAGAATCAACTTGTTGTGCCTGTACTCCAACGGGAATCATCAATGATAGTACTAATAAGATTTTTTTCATTTCACTATATTTTATCTGCTGCAAAATTATTGAGAAAGTGAGAAAGGAACAAATACCCCCACTTATTTAATCTTAAGAAAAGTGTTATTTAGTCTTATCATTTCAGACTTATTTATAATAAAAAACGTATCTTTACCTCATGAAATTGAAATATATCATCACCCTGGTCATTGTCCTGTTGATAGCAGTCTTCAGCTATCAATGTTACTGGCTCTTTCATCTTTATCACACACAAAAAGTTGAATTACGTCAGCGAACGATGGATGCCATAGAATATAGTGACTTTCAAGAGCTGATGAGCAGAGGAGACAATATCCGTAATAAGTTTAAAGCAACCGTAAAATTAAATATTGATAATGTAAATCATAAAAGAAAGGAGAAAAATGGAAAAGATTATTTTTTCTTTTATTTTGATCCCCAAGCCCTGAAAAATCCCGGAGAAACACTTTACGACCTTATACGCCACCGACTCCACTACGTTCTTGATCCCATGAAACAGAACGATATAAAATTGTTCTACCAACTGCTATCAAAAAGACTGTCACGATATGGGATCAAGGAACCCATAAAAGTAGAGCTTCATGCTAATAAAGATTCTATTATTGCCTCTTACAGTGGAAAACATTTCAAACCAAGTTCTTCTGATAATCATTTCGACTACACCTTCGGGGGAAAACAAAAATCGTTCTACAGAGTTATTACTCCTTCTGTCACAAAAGTAATTTTAAAGGAAATGTCCGGAATTCTTACGGGATCATTGCTTATCTTTTTGCTACTGATATTTGTATTCTTATACCTTATTCATACGGTAAGGCATCTCCGGACGCTGGATGAAATGAAAAGTGATTTCACCAATAATATGACTCACGAGCTCAAGACCCCTATCGCTGTAGCATACGCGGCGAACGATGCCCTACTCAATTTTGACATGACGAAGGATCAGGCTAAGACAAAAAAATATCTCGCAATTGGTCAGCAGCAACTTAGACGACTAAGCGGACTTGTAGAACAAATCCTCTCAATGAGTATGGAACGCCGCAAAAACATGAAACTGAATATCGAAGAGGTGACGATCCAGCCCATACTGGAATCACTGATTGCGGAACAGAACTTTAAAGCCAACGAGCCTGTAGAGATTTCCTTTAGTATTTCAAAAGACCTGAGCATTAAAGTTGATCGTAATCATTTCGCCCACATCATGAGTAATTTACTGGATAATGCCATTAAGTATTCATCCGGAAAGGCAGAAATAAAAGTTGCGGCCCATAAAGAAAAGAATTACACAGAGATTGCTATTACTGACAAAGGAATTGGCATCGCAGCAGATAAACAGAAATATATCTTTGACAAATTCTATCGTGTACCCCATGGTAACTTAAATGAAGTAAAGGGATATGGACTTGGACTTTACTATGTAAAAAGTATGATGGACAGATTGCATGGTAATATATCCGTAAAGAGCGAACTGGGAAAGGGTACAACCTTTAAACTTAGATTCTATGACTAAGATACGAGTACTATTAGTAGAAGATGAGGAAACACTCGCCATGATTATCAAGGACACTTTAGATGCCCAGGGGTTCGATATTATCACAGCAGCAGATGGCGAAGAAGGACTTGAATTTTTTTTTAAGATCAAGCCCGACGTATTAGTGGCTGACGTAATGATGCCTAAGATGGACGGCTTCGAGATGGTTCACAGAATAAGACAAACGAATCAGTTAACACCAGTACTTTTCCTGACTGCAAGATCTGCCATCAATGATGTCGTAAAAGGTTTTGAACTTGGCGCGAATGATTACCTGAAAAAGCCTTTCGGTATGCAAGAGTTGATTGTACGCATCAAGGCTTTAGCACAACGTTCCCCACTCTATCAGTCTACTAACCAGACAAAATCACACCATCTGATTGAAATAGGAAAATATCGTCTGAATCCAACCACACAACAACTGTTCTTTGCCGGTCTTTCCAAAGAACTTTCTAACCGTGAATCTGAAATACTCAGAATACTTGCAGAAAACAGAAATGACATCGTAGAAACCAAAGATATTCTGCTACGGCTTTGGGGGAATGACAGTTTTTTCAACTCCCGAAGTTTACAGGTATTTATCACCAAGTTACGTCATCAATTGTCGAGAGATGAAAATATCAAGATCATTAATATAAGAGGTATAGGTTATAAACTGATTACCGAAAGACTTTAATAATATGATTATTCAGAAAAGTATCATACAGAAAAGATCATCCCCATGCTTACACGACCATTCCTAAAAACATGTTCAAGTACGAGAGAGGGGTAACGGAAATAATAATACGATCAATCATTTTGAATGGTACTAAGCAAGACAGAAGAAGCAAGAGGAATTTAAAAGTGGACCAAAGTTTTGGAAGTAAAACTTTCAAATTATTTTGAATATTATAGCTTATAAAAGATCTCTTACCCGTTGGCGGAATTAAATTTCAAGAATAAACATGTCTAAAAAGTTGCACATATCGCTGACTTTTAGCAACTTAGAGTGTTCAAAAATCTTT
>DHOX01000022.1:0-17082 GCA_002409785.1 Prevotella sp. UBA5379
GGAGCTGATGATCACCCTAACTATCTAGGACATCAGAAAATAGCAATGAATCTTATCCCCACCATCTCTACCATTATGAACTGGGAATTAGAGGATAAAACCGTAAAATAATTTCCTGCTTATGCTGATCCATTGACAACAGGTTAATTTACATCCTTGCCCCTCAATTTATCCTGAAAACTTTATACTGAATTTATAAACGGATGCTTATGTTGAAAAGAATTAGTTTAATTTGTGTGTTGTTCTGTCTGGTAATATCCCTACCAGCCCAGGATCTCAGGTTCCATCACGGACAATTTAAAATCGTACAGTTTACAGACCTTCATTACCAGCAGGATAATCCGGCCTCACAACAAGCTGCAGAATGTATAAAAGAAGTCGTCAAGTCAGAAAGACCTGATCTGATAGTCGTCACAGGAGATATTGTGTACTCTCAGCCTGGAAAAGTTGCCCTGCAAACCGTGCTTGACATCTTCAAAGACACAAAGACGCCATTCTGTATGCTTTTTGGCAACCATGACCCGGGAGAAGGCACTCCCCTAGATACGCTATATAATATGATGCAGGCCGCGCCTTATAGTGTGCAGCCCCACAGAGAAAGTGCCCTGTTTGACTATACCCTGCCGGTAAAATCAGAAGATGGCAGCAAAACAGAAGCCGTAATTTACGGTATGGACACCCATGACTATAGCAAGATAAAGGGCACGGGGACCTATCAGGAGTTCTTCCCTGAACAAGTAAACTGGTACCGGAAGACCAGTGCTGACTATGCCCTGGAGAATGGCGGCAAGCCCCTGCCGGCTGTCGCCTTCATGCACTATCCCCTGCCTGAATATAATTATGCCATGACTAATCCGGAGATCATCATGAACGGTACCCGCATGGAAACGGGCTGCTCCTCAGATCTTAATTCCGGAATGTTCGATGCCATGAAACAATGTGGAGATATTATGGGGGTGTTTTGCGGACATGATCATGACAATGACTGTTCCATGATGTATTACGGCATCCTCCTGGCCTATGGACGTTTCTCGGGTGGCAATACTGAATATAACCATCTGCGCAATGGGGGCAGGGTGATTGTGCTGAAGGAAGGATCACGGAGCTTTGATACCTGGATTCATGAAAGAGGAGGACAGGTACTGAACAGGACTTCCTACCCCGCAAGCTATACCAAGGATAACTGGAAGGAAAGAAAGGGGACAAGATAATCCCATTATACTTGGGAAAAGCTTGAACGAGTCCGCGAGACCTTCGAATAAATGATATTAAATCTTATCAAATTACCTTATTTTTTACTTTGATTCACAAGACTTACAAAAAAAATAATTAGATTTGTATCTATTAAATAATTTTTTGATGATATGTCCGAGAATCTAATAAAAGAAATCATAGAAGGAAGCAAGATGTCTCTCATCGAGAAAAATGTTATCACTTACTTCATCCATAATGGAAATTCAACGATTACCGACCTTGCTCAAGAATTAAACCTGAGTATTCCAACAACTACTAAATTCGTCAATGAAATGTGTAAGACAAAAATTCTCAACGAATTTGGCAAACTTGAAACCAATGAAGGGCGACGTCCTAATTTATACGGGCTCAATCCAACATCAGGATATTTTCTCGGGGTAGATATCAATGAATTCTCCGTGAACATCGGGATGATGAATTTCAAGGGTGATATGGAGGAGTTGAAGATGAAAATCCCCTACTCTATAGACAACACGATGAGTTCGCTGGATGAGCTCTGCGGGTTGATCACTAATTTCATCCAGGAATCGGAAGTTGACGCGAACAAGATCATCAACATTAACATTAATTTCTCGGGAAGAGTAAATCCCGAGACAGGATACTGCTACAGCATCTTTAACTTTTCAGAGAGTCCGCTTACCAAGATCATTTCTGACAAGATAAATATGCACGTATCCATCGACAATGACTCGCGCTCAATGGCTTACGGTGAGTACCTCAAGGGATGTGTAAAGGGGGAGAAGGATGTGCTTTTCATCAATATAAGCTGGGGACTCGGCATGGGCATGATCCTTGATGGAAAACTCTACAAAGGAAAATCCGGTTTTTCCGGAGAGTTGGGGCATGTTCATACCTTCGACAACGAGATTCTCTGCAAATGCGGGAAAAAAGGATGTCTCGAGACAGAAGTATCCGGACAGGCTCTGTGCAGGATAGTCAATGAGCACATCAAGGCCGGAGAATCATCCATCCTGTCAAAAAAGCACTCCGAGGAAAAGCCCTATACGCTCGAAGAAATTATTGACGCCACGAATCATGAAGACCTGCTATGTATAGATATTGTCGAAAAGATGGGGCAGAAATTAGGGGAATCGCTGGCAGGCCTCATCAATATCTTCAATCCGGAACTGGTGGTGATTGGCGGCATTCTGTCCTTGACCGGTGATTATCTCTTGCAACCCATAAAAACCTCCGTACGCAAATATACGTTGAATATAGTTAATAAAGACACCTCTATTGTCCTTTCCAAGCTGAAGGAAAAAGCAGGAATCACTGGAGCCTGCATGCTGGCCCGGACACATATATTCGATGATTGAAAGCAAGAGTGCATTATTCTCACACTTTGCTGACATACTATTTATAGAAAAATAACCATTAAAACCATTGCAACTATGAATTTAGGAATGCCTGAAATTTTACTGATTGCCTTAGTAGTATTACTGCTCTTTGGAGGGAAAAAGATCCCTGAACTGATGAAAGGTTTAGGAAAAGGTATCAAGAGCTTCAAGGAAGGCATGAATGAAAAAATCGATCTGGATGATTCTGAAAAGGAGGATAAAAAAGAGGATTCTGAAAGAAAGAACAAGAATGAATCATAATAAGCAGAGTGATGACACAGAAATGAATTTCTGGGATCACCTGGACGTCCTCCGGAGCAGTCTTCTACGGGCTCTTGGAGCAACGATATTATTCAGCGTCATAGGTTTTGTCTTCAAAAGGCAACTCTTTAGTTTGATTCTTGCGCCAAGCCGTTCTGATTTCATCATCTATCGCCTGATGGGAGCAAAGCCTTATTCCATCGAACTGATCAACACACAACTCACGGAGCAGTTTCTTGTCCACATGAAAATGGCTTGTACTTTAGGGGTTCTATGTGCATCTCCTTATATCCTCTATTTACTCTATAAATTTATCTCTCCGGCGCTCTATACCAATGAGAGACGATTCTCCAAGATGCTGGTATCAAGTGCCTACTGCATGTTCATCATAGGAATATTAGTCAATTATTTCCTCATCTTCCCCATCACCCTTCGTTTCCTCACCACATATAATGTCAGCAGCACAGTCCATAGCTTTCTCACCCTGGACAGTTATGCTGACACGCTGATCATGATGAGCATCATTTTTGGAATCATTTTTGAGATACCTGTCATAAGCGCGATATTAGGAAGATTAGGCCTTCTTCATTCAAAGGCCATGGGACGATACCGGAGACAAGCCATAGTCATTATTCTTGTCGTTGCTGCGATCATCACTCCCACGAGTGATGCTTTCACCCTCCTTATCGTCTCCGTTCCAATGTACTTTCTATATGAAATCAGCATCACTATTGTAAAAGTGGAAGAGAAAAAATTGTTGCGGAATAGCAAGGCTGTAGCCAACTGTGACGAATCATGTGGATAAAATTAGATGCTAAATTAAGGTCACGGAAATAATTACCTGGCTTTCACGATTTCAGCCAACAGCCCCCCCGACGGTGCATTAAAATTACCCCGATGGTGCATAGAGATGGCCTCAATGGTACATATAGATGGTCCCAATGGTGCATAGAGATCCCCCCAATGGTACATTACGATATATGACTATGAAGCATTTCTCTTTTTCAAGTCCATATTTTACATCTGTATGTCACGCTTTGTACAGTTCCCCACATCATAGAGAACCATACAAAGCATCACAAACGAAGAAGGGTCTACAATATTCAACAAACCGGATTTACACCCTTTCAGGAGTATTCATCCTGGAACAGATGAATATTCCCAAAGTTATCAGTAACCAGGATTCTGTTTCAGCACATTATTGCTTTTATCTATTTCAGATTGCGGAATAGGTAAAAGGTAATCCCGGTTATCTTCAAAATTTGCCCCTTTTGTCGTACTGTATTTTTTTGCATAAGCGCGCATGACCTCACCGAAACGTTTCTGGCGCATCAGGTCATCCCGTCTCCAGCCTTCCATAGCCAACTCACAACGGCGTTCGTGCCAGATAATCTGGCGCAACTTATCCTGGTTTGTTTCCGTAATATCCGGTAAAGTATTCTGGGTGGTAGGAGGAATATAAGTTTGCCGGTCACGGCGCGGATCTACGGGATTAGTATTCCGTGCACGGCGCCGCACCTGATTAAGGTAAACCAGCGCTTGTTCAGGTTTTCCATCTTCATTCAGAGCCTCAGCATACATGAGCAGGACATCAGAATAGCGGATCATGCGGATGTTATAACTGATCATCCATACATCCATGCCCTTCTTTTCGATAGCAGGAACCGTAAGTTTGTAATCATGGTATCCCGTTGGAGATTCCGAATTATCCTGAGACAAGGAATCCCCCACATAACGGTCACCCGTCTGGGTGAAGACATAAGTGATACGGGGATCATCCGGATCAAAGGCATTATAGAGATCCTTAGAGGGGCAATGAAATCCATAGCCCTGGTACCCCGAGACACGCCGGCTGGTGAAATAATGTGGTACATTGGTGCCCGTAGCGATCGATTTGTCATACACCTTATTAGGAATTTCAAATACAGACTCCGAGCTGTTTTCATAAGCAGGCCGCCAATTCTTCCCATAATCATCGAGCAAGGCATAATCTTTGTCCACCTCGACGATCTCGTGCAAGACCTCTTCAGCTGATTTATAGTCCCCCTGGAACATATACGTCTTGGCCAGCATCGTCTTAGCAAACCCTCTCGTTACCCTGTAAGCATCGTCAGAGGAATAACTGCCCTTAGCAGGAAGGGATTCCGCATCGGTCAAATCCTTGATGATCTGGGCATAGACCGCATCCGAAGAAGAGCGCGGAACTTTAAGTACCTCTTCAGGCTTCATAGGCTGTGTAAGCAGAGGTACGCCGCCAAACGTAGTGACGAGACAATAATATCCAAAACCACGAAGAGCTTTAGCCTCATTGACATAGCGCGTCAGAAGATCCTTATCACCCGTGGCAGACGGAGCATAGTAAATGACCTCATTGCAACGGTCGATCAAGTCATAAAGGATGGTCCAGCGACGATAAACTTCAGAATTATCAGTAGAAACGATAAAGTTAGATAATTGCTGAACCTCTGCACGGTCACCGTCACCACTGCCGCCCTTCAGCGCGTCATCCGTAGTACAGTCACCGATAAAGTAATGGTCAAGAGCATATTCATTCCAGGTTTGCCGGAGTTGTAAGTAAGCGCCGGTCAGCGCCTCCTTGATTTCACTTTCCGTTTTATAAAAATTTTCACTTGTTGTTTTGCCATAAGTAGGTACTTCTATAGAACATCCATAAAGTCCAAAAACGGCCAGGGCCAAACAACATACAGTTAATAGATGTTTCATTTCATTCAATTTAATACGAATTAAAACTGTAAATTAACACCAAAGGTAAAAGCCCTTGACGAAGGATAGTGTAATGTATCCACACCCATATTAAGAGGATTGCTGATACCTATATCGGGATCAAGGCCACTATATTTAGTAAACGTCAGGACATTTTCCCCAGAGAGATAGACTCTGCAACTATTAATAAATTTTATTTTTGTCAGCAGAGATGCTGGAACCGTATATCCAAGTTGTATATTCTGTAATCGCAGATAAGATCCATCCTCGACATAGAAAGAAGAATTCCGGTAGTTATCGTTCGTATCCGAGTTTGTAATGCGAGGGTATTCGGCATCCGTATCCCCCTCCTTCGTCCAAGCTTTCGTATATGCAACGGCCAGGGCATTCTGACGGCCAGCTATAGCCAGACTGCCTTTAGAGACATTCCAGATATCATTGCCCAGAGTTCCTTGAAAAGCCATATTGAAGTCAAAAGACTTCCAGGAGAAGCCCAGGTTAAAGCCAAAAATCAGATCCGGATTAGGATCACCTATAAACGTACGGTCTTCATCCGCATTCAAGACACCAGAATCTCCGAGTTTAGCGAATTTGAAATCACCAGGTTTGGCATTAGGCTGTATCTTCACACCATTTTTATCCACATAATCATCAATCTCCGACTGATTCTGGAAGATGCCAATTACCTTATATCCCCAGAATCGTCCAATGGGGCCACCCACATACGTACGGCTGACGTCTCCGCTGAGATACTCGGAAGTCAGACGAGTGACCTTAGTCTTGTACGTAGAGAAATTCAATCCAAAATGATAATTAAAGTCCCTGCCGATTGTATTCCGGTAATTACCAGTAAACTCGAAGCCTGTATTACGTAAATCACCGGCATTGAAATATGGATTATTGGCAAAACCACCAAAGGACGGCACAGGCATCGTAAGCAACATATTTTGAGTCCGCTTAATATAATAGTCCATGCTGACATCAAGGCTGTTGCCAAACAGTGTCATGTCCAAGCCCAGGTTAGACTGCTGGCTGGTCTCCCATTTTACCTTTGAGTTCCCGGCATATATCGGGACATACCCCTGTAAATAGCCCGTACCAAAGTACCATTGCTTCTCATTATCTGTTCCTATCAGTGTCAATGACGCATTGTCATCAATACGCTGATTACCGTTCTGTCCCCATCCTATTCTCAGTTTCAGGTTGGAAATGACCTTATCCAGATTCAAGTGTTCAAAGAACTTTTCACTGCTAATCCTCCAGCCTAAAGAGAAAGAAGGAAAATATCCCCAGCGATTCCCCCGGGCAAAGCGTGAAGAGCCGTCAGCACGGAAATTAACAGTCGCCAGGTACCGCTCATCATAGGAAAAATTAACCCGCCCCAGATAAGACAGCATAGCCGTCTGGGTCTTGTCACCAGACACCTGATCCCCCGTAGTCTGCGCACTCAGGATCCGGTATATCGCATCATTCCCCAGAGCCGCACGCTTAAAGGCATTAATACCCTCAGTGGTATTTTTCTCATACGTCATAGCAAGCATTGCATCAAGATTGGCTTTTCCGAAAGCAACTTGATAATTCAACCGCTGTTCCGTAAGATAATTGGAAACCACAGAACTGTTTTCAGTCAACTTCGTATCCGTATTGTATTTACTTTCCATATTGGCAAGATTATCATCAGAGAAAGTAGCAGTATACACCGGGATAAAATTCTTAAACGTATCATGATCACGTTCAAAACTGAACTGGACACGATAAGTCAGCCCTTTAGCCAGTTTGAGTTGTGCGAAGGCATTCCCGAACACATTGAAGATGTCATCATACCGGTCAGGAAGTTCAAGCAAGGAAACAGGGTTAGGATCAAAAGACCATTCTGTGGGAGCATACTTATTATAACGATAGTTTTCCGATGACGGATCAACCAACGGACTGATAACAGGAGTAAAAGGATCAGCCTTGAGGATAAAATCAAACGAAGGCAAATTGCCCGTATCACGCTGGCGCATCGTTACCCCATTAACATTTACTCCAAGGGTCAGGTATTTATTAATATCATATTCTTGATTTAACCTCACAGACAACCGGTTAAATTCAGTATCAATAATTGATCCTTGCTCTCCGACATAGCCTACGCTCAAAGCAGAACGGGAATTATCATTACCCTTCCGGATACTTAAATTATAATGCTGATTAAAACCAGAACGGGTAACTGCTTTCCACCAATCAGTATTATAACCTTTTTTATACTGATTCATAAATTTCTGCTTCATTGATGACTGAAAAGAAGCATCCTCCGCATACGCCTCATTGATGAAATTGTAATACTGTTCACTATTCATCATCTTGAGCGTCTTATAACTATCCTTCACTCCGACATAGGCATCAAAAGACAAGATCGTCTTCCCCTTCACACCACTCTTAGTAGTAATCAAAACCACTCCATTGGATCCCCGTGAGCCATAGATTGCACAGGCTGAGGCATCTTTCAACACTTCAATATGTTCAATATCATCAGGATTGAGGTTATTGATATTATCCATAAATTGTCCGTCAACCACATAAAGGGGAGTATTATCATTCACCGTACCCAAGCCACGGATACGTACCACGGCAGATGCTCCCGGCTGTCCGGAACTTGTAGAGACATAGACCCCGGCAGCTTTCCCCGCAAGAAGATTAGACACGTTGGACACAGGGTAGTCCTTGATATCCTTGCTGCTGATCGATGCCAGAGAACCGGTAAGATCACTCTTGCGCTGAGTACCATAGCCGATGACGACCAACTCATTAAGAGACAGGGCATTTTCGTCCAAGGTGATATTAAAGACCCCGTCACCATTGACCTTTAGAGAACGAGACTGATAGCCCACATAAGAAAACAAGATGTTTCCTGATGAAGTTTTCAGAGCATAATTACCATTCAGGTCCGTAACCGTCCCTTCCGAAGAAGAAGCAGCATCACGCACGGTAACCCCGATGAGAGCCTCACCCGTCTTCGCATCACGCACAGTTCCAGAAACGCTGAATTGATGCTGCGCGAAAATACACAGGAAATCCGACAGCAAGATACATAATAAAAGAATTCGTTTATTCATAATTAGTAAGCATAAAGGTTAATTATCTATATGTTAAGATAGAACCAAACTCAGTAACCAAATGAGAGCCTTGTTTCTTGATCAGAGTACCGGCTGGCAACTCATCCACGACGACGGCGTTGTCAGCAGGAAGCACAATTTCAAAATACCCACTTTTATCCTTAGCCAGATAGGTTTTAGAGACAATATCGAAAAGATCCACAGGGTGGATGGCATGATAGACCACTTTCCTTTCCGTCTTATAGGGATTATACAACAAATACACAGGCCAGGGACGGGCAGCATAGAAATCAGTAGCGTTGCAGTCCAGCCGTAGAATCGCTTTAACCGAAGTAGTATGGACTATGGCACCCAAGATACCCACCGGAGCCGTACTGTAGAGGCTAAACATCGTGCATGGGGGGTTATTCGAGGTCCACTTAGGTCCATCCCCCAAGGCGACCGGAGACACCCCTTTCAATGAAGCTTTTCCATAATCATCCTGTTTTCTGAGACCTTCGTATGCAATGATTCCATGAGTCAAATCCCTTAATTCTGGAAGCTCCTGATGGTCTGCATCTATCTGATCCGGGAAGAACAGACGACACGCATTTGCCATATTCAGCATCCATTTTCCAACAGCCCGTGCATACTGAGGCTCATACTTAACCATGGGAACAAGAGGCCAGGAGAGTTTAATGCTGTTCATCAAGAATGCATACCCTCCCCCATCGGTTATGCTTCCCTGAAGACCACTCACATCATATTTCCCCCAGCGACCGACGATCACGCCCCATCCTGTCCGCCCGTCTTTCTTCTTGCATCCATCGAATGTCCAATCGAGGATCTTCCCGACGTCATACGATTTCCCCAGCTCTGCATTCATCCGAGCCGCAACAATAGCCCCCATAGGAAGTAAGATTTCATAAAACGGACTTTCCTTCTGTGACAGGAGTGCATTCAAGGCAGATTCCGCATGAACCAAATATCGTTTGTCACCGAACTTTTTATAAGCAGCATACAACACCCACGCATGGCCGCCGGCCGCATCTTGTTCAAAAGGAATCGCATTACGTCCGCCCTTCATCTTGCTATAGTCAAAATAGGAATAGTCATAATCACCATCCAGGACAGAATCAGCCTTACAGAATTGATCGGCTACAGACCGCAGGATGCGGTCATTGCCAGGTATCTCCGGATAAAGGTCGCACAGGGCATAATAAAGGACATTAGGGAAGACATCATACCACCAGTCACGGCCATATCCCCCGCCATTCTTGCCAGACCCGGCATTCGTGTTATTCATGACGATATTCCATCCATTGTCGCTGTTAAAATAATTCTGCTCCATCTTCACATAATTGTATCCGTTCTGGCAACTTTTATCCACGCCACACAGTGTAGCCCCGATTAATGCCGAGAGAGAATTCAAACTTTCATGGAACTCGCCATGATTATGATGAGGTCCCTGGCGAGCATCACCCACTGCCGTATACAACCCAAAAGTTCTCTGCGCAACATTGCGATGAGAGTCGTCAAACCAAATAAGCGGACTTCCCTCAACACGGGTTTTCTCACTGAACACATAGGCATCAAAATCCAAAGCTTTCTTTTTCCAGTCAAGCATCTTATAAGGCTCTGGGACATCTGGCATGAGTTCAATCCTCTTGACAGGAATCTGTTTGACAGGATCACCATAATTCTGAGCACTCAACGGCCTGCTGAAAATAAGTCCGAAAGCACAAATACATATTAATGTCTTTTTCATAGTTAATTTATTTGAGATTACAACCATTGCACGAAGCAATGATATTCTTAGCCAAAGGTATAGATAATAGTTGGATTCCACCTACAATCGGAATGGCAAACTTCAACGCAAAATCCTCTGACACATAGACGGCCAGGGCCAGAAAGAGGAGAAGACCGAAACTGCGTCCAAGGAACAGGCCGACCTCATGACTTTGGATATAAGCATATTCATTCCTGTGCTCTTTTGCCGACACCACATCTATGGTACGCATCATGATCGGATAATATGCCAGATCATGAAGGGGCTGGAAAATGACCTTGCATAATATAAACAAGATTACACCAAGAGCTGAATATAAAATACCATTCGCCAGGGTGCCCATGAAGAATATCAACAGTCCTACGGCAAAGATATAAATCCTGTGCTGAGGCTTAGCCGTACGTCCCAGGACGTAGACCAGAATAGCAGTTAATCCTCCGCTGATGCTCTGGATCACTCCCAGTATTCCTTCTCCCCCGACAAACTTCATGACCAAAATAGCCGGAGCGGTTACCAGGAAGCCCTGCACCATCCCATTGAGGAATGCCAGACCTAACATTTTGTTCCAGAGTTTATCGAACCGAAAATACAAGAACCTCCTTGCCTCAGGATTTCTGAAATGTCCCCTGAGAATATTCACACAAGCAATAATCGATATGATCGTAGACAGAAGGGCTACGAGGATATAGACAGAATTAACATCAAAGGTGAAGCCCATTATCCTTTCCCCTTGTAACTGGGCAATCATGGCTCCTACGACAAGAGGGACAACGATCTGGCCGAACGTAAAGCCGAAACTCTCAAATCCAAAAAAATAATTACGGTTGTCGTCATTAGTTGAATCCAAGGCGATCAGATAGCGGTTAGTCCAGAAAAAGCCGGATGCCCCTCCCATGATCATGCCAATTATGAAAAGCTCAAAAAGGTCAAGATTTCTTATCGACATCATGCCGACCATCGCGACGGAAGAAAACAATATCCCTATACAATACAGGTGCGCCACTTTGATGTACTTCAGCAAACTCCCGTTGATGATGGATGTCAGCACAATCCCACAATACATGGCTAACTGATAAAGAGCGACATAAGAAGGCTTTCCATAATTACGCATAATATAAGCCCCGACGAAGATTTCCACCACCGGTTGTACCAAAGCATACAGCAGATTGGTAATCAGCAACACCCGCATATCATACGGACATGACTCAAATACGAGATATTCTTTTTTTATTTTTTCAAACATCTGTGTTCTCTTTTATCTATATGAAAGGACATTCAACAGGCCTCTAACGCTTTCAGGATTTCCTTGACCGACAGTTCCGCAGAGCAAATGACCTCATCGCTTGCCCCATAATATAAAGTAACCCTGTCACCCTCCACAATACTGCCATCTGTAAAGACCACATTCCCGAAAAATCCGTTCTTCTCGTAGGAAGCAGTGGGTTCCATAATAGGACCGGTTGTACGTGCCAGGACTTTCCAAGGCTGATCGGCATCAAGCAACATAGCACCCAGCCTATAACAATTAGAAGCATCAGCGCCATGATAGATTTCAAGCCATCCCTTATCTGTCTTAATAGGAGGACCACCCGCACCTATCCTTTCAGAATCCCACAACCGTGGTCGTGTTGTAGCCAGACAACGGTGATTTCCCCAATGAACACGATCAGGACTTTCAGCTATCCACATATAATTACCGCCTAATTCGGGACTGCTCGGACGATGAAGGGCATAATACATCCCCCCTATCTTATCTTCAAATAAAGCACAGTCCTTATTATGAGGCGGGAAGATCATTCCCTTATGGCTAAAATGCCGGAAATCTGTCGTCTGCATCAAACCGACACCAACAGCTACAGGAGAAACCTCCGTGAAGGTGAGGAAATAGCCATCCTTCATCGTCGCCACACGACAATCTTCTATCCCAAAGGATTCAAGAGGCCGGCTGCCAAAGATCGGTGGATAGTCGGGATCTTCCCGGAAATGCACTCCGTCATCACTCCATACGAACCTCAAATAAGAAAGTGTCGTCAGATAATCCGTCCCCCGGTAATTAATTACCCGTGGATCAGAAGCATCCAACTCAGGATCATCCTTATCAAACTCCAAGACCTTAAAACAGCCTTTGTCATACACCGGGAAACTTATTTTCCCCGTCTGCTGGCGAGGACGCTCGGCGACCCTTAAAAGTAATCCGATACGATTGCCATACCTAAATACGCCGGGATTCAACAAACAAGAGATTTCCATTCCCTTAATATAAGGTTGCAAATCAGATGGACGTAAAATAGGGTTTTGTTTACATCTTTTAGCTATATCCATTGTATACTATTTAATTGTGTTTATCATCAATATTCTGCTTTCCGCTCACAAATTTAAGAAATTGAGAAACAGCTTATGTCTATGCAAACATCAAAAGGGTATACAGCGTAACCAAATTTTCGATCCGACAGAAAAGCATATAGTTTTGGTATTATAGTATACAACTCTATACCTTTCCACCTGAATACAAGGCAAAAATATCAGCAATAAATAAAATAACCGTACTTTTTTTTATATATTTGTACCCTCTAAGAACATTGACATGAAAACACCATATACATATTATGAAAAGGAGTTTATGCGGTAAACTGCATGTATCAGTAAGTTGTATCCTTATCCTGTTCAGCTTGACTTTCTATGCTAAGGAATGGAAATACTACCACCTGGATAATGACAACGGGTTGAGTAATAGTTCCATCAATACGATATTCCAGGACCATACCGGCGTGATGTGGTTCGGCACCTGGGACGGCTTGAACAGGTTTGATGGCAATGAGTTCCGGCAATACGGGCCGGAGCATAACAATCCTCATTCTTTATCACATCCGGTAATCAGGAATATTGCAGAGGAAGACAACACCTATTTATGGATAGTAACCGACCGTGGGCTAAACCGTTTCAATATCAAAAGCGGGAATGTTGACAGATATTATCTTCAGAACAGGAAAAATTATATTTACAAAGAAAATGAATTCAAATGTGTGGCAAACAAGAGAAAGGGGATCATCGCAACTTTAGAAAGCAATAAGTTTTATAAATTTAATCCCCAAGCCAAGCATTTCGACAAATTAAGAATGCCTTATCTGCATATCAGTGAAATAGAAAATCTGTTTTTCGATGCCCACGGCTTTTTATGGATTCAAGGCAATAAAAGATTATACAAGGTCAACATCGGAAGGAATGGATCGTGTAGGCTCATAAACATCATAAATCCAGCGAAGGGGACAGAACGGGTTCATTTTGACGGGAAACGGTATATATGGGCACAAGCCGGAAAAAGGCTTTATAAATATGACACGTTCACAAAAGGCAAGGGTTTCACGGTCACCCCGTGGAGCATAGAGGGCACATTAAATGCCGTATGCATAACTACGAAGGCCATCTATGCAGGAACGACTGACGGATGCTGGCAGTTATCCGGCAACAAGAAAGAGGGTCTGATCACGGGAGTATCCGTTTTATCCTTATATGCCGGGGAAAGGGACATCCTGTGGATCGGTACCGATGGTCACGGGATATATGAATATTACCGGCACTCGTCCTTTATCCATAAAATAACGCTAAACGATGGAAAAGCACCTGTCAATTTCCCGGTCAGATCCATCCTCCTCGACCGAAAAGACAACCTATGGATAGGAAGCAAAGGAGGAGGGCTGGCATGCATGACGATCAACAAAGAAAAGAAATTTCAAAAAAGAGGAGATTATAACGTAGGACCGGGCAAAACCAATAATTCAGTATTATCACTTTGTAATGGAACAAGGGGAAGGATATGGATCGGCACAGATGGCTATGGCCTTCTGATGGGTAGAGAGGGGCTGCCGGGAATAAGGCCGGTAAAGTTCCGCTCGGCGGCAGACAGAGAAAAAGTCTATTCTATATACGCAATTATCCAAGACGGCGAAAGGGTCTTATACGTTGGCAGCAGCGGAGGAGGACTCCTGAAACTACTCCTTGATCCTCAAGGAGAATCGGTCATACAGGTGAAAGAATATCTTAACGACAGAAGAAGGAACACCATAGAAAGTAATATTGTGTACTCGATCATAAATGATGGCCATTATTTATGGATCGGGACACGTGGTGGAGGCCTTGAACGGTTTGATAAGAAAGCACAAACCTTTACGACATTCTATAACACCATGAGCAGCAACAGCCTAAGCAGTGATGACGTAATATCCCTGTTAAAAGACCGGCAGGGACGAATATGGGCAGGAACCACTCAAGGGTTGAACCTGATGGTGATAAGAAACGGACAGATAAGATTCAGATGTATTGACAAACGCAACGGACTAGCAAACGCAAATATCCATGGCATCCAAGAAGATCGCTCCGGAAATATCTGGGTGAGCACCAGCAAAGGGTTAGCCAGAATCAGCAGGCGCAATTTCAAAGTAATCAATTTCAATTATAAAGACGGATTACAGGGGAATGAATTTTCAGATGGAGCTAGCTATGGGACGAAAGATGGCAAGCAATTATATTTCGGGGGCACCAACGGACTGAACGTCATCTATCCCTCTCTAATGGAAAAGGACAATTTTATGCCCCGGATCGTTCCAGACAGAGTCTGGATCGATAATGAAATAAAATGTTTTTCAAAAACGATAGACGCAAATTATAATACAGGATCCATACGGCTTTCATTCTCAATATTGGACTATATTGACAATGATAAATGCCGGCTTGCTTACCATTTAACCCGCAAGACTCTATTTGGAAAAGAAAACCAACCCTGGATTTTCCTGAATAACAACAACAAGGAAATTATACTGAACAAACTCCCTCCCGGGACGTACCTGCTAAGTGTCATACAAAGCAACGCCAATCAGAAATGGTCCTCACATCCATATACCTTACGCATTGTCGTCCATTCTCCATTATGGCTGCAATGGTGGGCGATCCTCATTTATATCCTGCTTGGTGCAGGAATAATCCGATGGGTCTATCATTCCAAAAAAGCAAAGCTCATCATCAAGCATAAACTGGAGATGCAGGAGCAACAGCAGCAGCAACGCGAGGACATCCACCATGCAAAGTTAAGATTCTTCACCAATGCCACACATGACTTCTCTAATTCAATTACCTTAATCTATGGAGCAGTAGAAAAATTAAAGAAGAACAAGATCATGTCGAAGCTTGACAGAGGCATGATCAGTGTCATCGATAAAAACACGAACATCATGGATAAGCAGATCCAGCAACTTACCGAATTTCAAGATATAGAGACCAAAAGCATAGAGATTTTCCTCGAAGAAGTTAATATAGCAGAACTTGAAAAATACATATTAGACAATTTCATTGATCCTATACAAATCAAAGGAATCAACCTGTCTTTCAAGGCTGCACCTCCGGTGCTGTGCTGGTCCACAGACAGGAGCATATTGGAAAAAATCACTTACATTATCTTTTCAAACGCAGTGAAATCGACCATCAAAAACGGTCAGATGATCATCCTATCAAGAGTTTATAAGCAAGAGCTCATCATCGAATGTACCTATGAAGGTATGGGGCCGGATCCGGAAGATCTGGCAAATATATATAACAAATATACAGCATTGGATAAATTTGAAAAGGATATGTCAAACGGCAGCAAATCTTACGACTCCATCGGGTTAGCCGTTTGCAATGACTTAATCAAGATATTGGATGGAACATTTTCCATAGATACAAAGGGGACCAGTACGGTATTCACGTTAACACTTCCCCGGAAGATGAAGGCTTCTTCTAATCCTCCGGTGCTGATGCAAGAGAGCAGAAAAGACACCGTTGCGACCATCTTTACTGAAAAACTGAAAAAGATACTGATCGTCGAAAAGCAAAAAGAGATGGCGGATTTAATAAAAGACGCTCTTCAGGAACGATATGATGTCTTCGTAACCTCAACGGACAAAGAGTCAAAAGACCTCATAGAAAAGACCTCCATGAATCTGATCATTTATGATCTATCTTCAGACGTGAAGGCAGAGGAATTGATCAATGACGTGAAAAATGGCAACGACACGAAATATATTCCGATCATCGTCTTATCATCAGACCCCAGTACGGAAAACCATATTAAGATCCTGGAAAATGGAGCCAGTATGTTTATACAAAAACCTTTCTATCCCAGTTATTTGCAGGCGGCAGTGAGAAGAATTCTTCAAGAGAATGATCTGATGAAGAACTTTTCCAGTTCGCCATTGGCTTTTCGTGAGAAGTATGACAATATCTCTGTCACAGAACAGGACAAAAAATTCCTTAAACAGAGCATAGAAGTAATCAGCAGAAATTTCAGCGATGAAGATTATGATCAGAACACCCTTTCTAAGGATCTTACCATAAGCCGCACACAACTTTACCGGAAGATGAAAAGATTAACAGGTATGACGCCGGGAGACTTTATCCGCACTTATCGCATGAAACAGGCAGAAAGGATGCTCATTCAGTCCGACCATACCGTTTCTGAAATCATTGTTGCATGTGGATTCCGGAACCGGGCATACTTTTACAGGAAATTTACGGAAATACATAATTGCTCTCCTAAAGATTTCAAGGAGCAGAAAGGAGAAGGACAGGCATAATCTGAAACGTCCGAGCTCTCCGCCTGCCCCCATTATAA
>DHOX01000022.1:17234-34399 GCA_002409785.1 Prevotella sp. UBA5379
CCTGCCCCCATTATAAAATGATCATGATATGATACGTCTTATTATGCTGACTGATTTTACAGAGGCCTTTTCCCATCGGCTCCTGTATGGAATTCTCCAATACTCCAAAGAACGCCAGGAGCAACGCTGGGTTGTTTGCCGCATGCCCCCTTCGTTTAAGGAGAAGCATGGCATCAAAGGTGTCCTTGACTGGGCAGAGAACTGGAATGCTGATGCTATCGTAGGTAAATTCGACCAGAGCGATGACCTCTCCTTATTTGTCCAGGCCGGTATCGTGACCTTGGCCCAGGACCATAAGCAACAGTTTGACTCTGTACCCAATGTAACCAGCGACTATCTGGCTACAGGGAGGATGGCCGCAGACTTTTTCCTCAATCGGGACTTCCGCAGTTTCGCTTTTACCGGCTACTATTCTACCATTTGGTCCGACGAACGTTACAAAGGATTCAGATCTCGTATCTTCTCCATTAATCCCGACTGCCAGTTCAGTGCTTTCTTTGACTATAACGCTGACCAGCCCTGGGAACCTGATGACAGCAAATTAATGCAGTGGTTGCGTAGTCTGCCCCGTCACACTGCCATTTTCTGCTGTGATGATCGACAAGGTTCGATGGTCTTGGAGGCATGCAACGAAGCAGGCATCAACGTTCCCTCAGAAATAGCCGTACTGGGCGTTGATAATGATGAGTTGCGGGACGAACTTTGTGAACCCACACTATCTTCAGTCAACTTGGATATAGAACGTGGAGGATATGAACTGGCAGAAATGATTGAAAATATAAAAATCTGCCATGCCAGGCATCAGAAAGATGTAATCATTCCCAACTTATCTATTGTAAGCCGGGCCTCAACCAACACGTTTGCTACAGATGATCCTTACATACAGAAAGCGATAGACTTTATTCATGGCCATCTGGAACATGCCATCTGCGTAAATGATCTGCTCCAGCATCTGCCATTATCCAGGCGCCTGCTGGAAATCAAGTTCAAACAGGCCACAGGCAGCACCATACACGATTACATTATCACAAACAGACTCAATCTCTTTGCTTCTGCACTCTTGGAAAGTTCACGTCCTATCAAAGAAATTGCGCTGGATCTCTCTTTTGAGAACTACGGTAACCTGATCCGGCTTTTCCGACAAGAAAAAGGATGTACCCCTACCGAATACCGAACAAGAAATAAACGTATGAACAAATAGGAAGAGTACGGTTAGAGGATCTTTATTTTACTGATTTCTCTAATCGGAACGATCATCTGCGAATCCCTTTATCGATTCATCTTTTTCGTTTCTTCAGGAAGAAACATTTTACGAGCATAAATAATATACGCAAAATCATATCTTAAATACGTTATTTCGTTACAAGAGATCATCATAAACAAACTATTTTTGCCATAGTAATTATCATATCTAATAATAACAAGACCTATGACAAAAAACAGGAAACTTAAAAATGCCCTCTTCGGGCTTTTTGCCAAAAGGGATTTATTAATTCTTCTGGCAGTATTCATCTCTATTGCCATTTCAGCACAAAATGAAAAAGTGATACAAGGTACTGTTACGGATTCCGGTAACAGTCCTGTAATTGGTGCCACGATCCAGCAAACAGGTACTAATAAAGGAACAGTGACCGATGTTAATGGCCATTTTTCCATTAATATCCCTATAGGCAGCATTCTGCGTATTTCTTATGTCGGTTGCATTACCCAGAACGTAAAAGTCAACTCAACAAATTTATCCATTAAATTAGTCGATCAGAATACGACACTTAATGATGTCGTCGTAATCGGCTATGGAATCCAACAAAAAAAGCTGGTGACCGGTGCGACTGTACAAATCAAGGGAGACGATATTGCTAAAAGAAATGTAATCAATCCTTTAACAGCCCTTCAAAGCAGTTCTCCTGGTGTCAGCCTGACGCAATCTTCAGGCATGCCTGGCGATGGCTATAAGATCTACATTCGGGGATTAGGCACCACCGGAGATGCTACACCTCTCTGCCTGATTGATGGAATTGAAGCAGATATCAACACCTTAAATCCTGCCGATATTGAAAGTATTGATATTCTGAAAGATGCAGCAACTGCTGCTATCTATGGTTCACGTGCAGCTAATGGGGTCATTCTCGTAACCACAAAACAAGGACATAGTGGAAAAGCCCAAATCTCTTATGACGGATACATCGGCCTGCAGAACGTATATAAAATGCCGGATCTGCTTAATGCCAAAGAGTATGCAATGATTATGAATGAAGAACGCTATGAAGACGGACTAGAGCCATACGATTTTTCAAAATTAGTTCCCGACTGGGACAAGATTGTAAATGGGAAATGGAACGGGACAAACTGGATGGAAGAAATTCGCAACAAAAATGCGTTGGAAACAAATCATACTATTAATATTACAGGCGGTACTACATACAATACCTATTCAACAGGTGTCTCCTATACTTATCAGGATGGCATTCTGGGTAAACCTTGCGAGCCTAACTTCAAGCGTTATACAGCCCGCCTAAATTCGGACAACAGTTTAATCCGTTATCACGACTTCAGTGTATTGTCTATCGGAGAACGGCTCACCTACACATTTTCCCAAAGCAGAGGTATTCAAATGGGTGACAATTTCAGCAATGATATTCGAAACATGCTCAAGACCTCCCCCTTCTTACCCGATTTAGATTCAAACGGCAACTATCACTATGCTATCCCCTGGGAAATACGAGAACCCAATCCAATTGCTTTGATGGATTATCGGAGCGGTCAGAATAAGAGTAAGTCCCATTATATCCGCGCTTCTCTATATGCCACTCTGCAACCCATCCACAATTTAAAAATCAAGACCAATCTTGGCTTTGCCCTCAGCGCAGATTCTTACCGCAGTTTCATTCCCGTTTATGATCTTTCTTCCAATCAGGAAAATGACCAGAACATCGTCAGTCAGAGTTCCGGTATTGATTACAAACTGCAGTGGGAAAATACCGCTAATTATGTTTTCAGTATCCATAAGAACCATCATTTTGATGTCCTTGCAGGTCAAAGCATTGAAGCTGACGGACTTGGAGACGGAATGGAAGGTTCAAACACCAATAGCATCTTCAATGATTTCAAGCATGCTTACCTAAAAAACACGCCCATCATTTCCTCTCGTACCACCCTTTCAGGTTATCCTGAAGGAAAGACGACCCTTGCCTCTTTCTTCGGGCGCATCAACTATGATTATCTTGATCGTTACATGGCAACTGTCGTTCTACGTGCCGATGGGTCAAGCAAGTTTGCTAAGGGCCATCAATGGGGATATTTCCCCTCCGTATCTGCAGGTTGGACCATCACGGAAGAACCCTTTATGGCTAAAGTAAGAAGATGGATGGATTTCTTTAAGATTCGTGCCAGTTGGGGACAAAACGGAAACCAGAATATCCCCGGATACCAATACCTTTCCACCTACGCGTTCAGTGGCGCAGATTATACCTTCGGACCCGACAAGTCTGTTCTTACAAATGGAGCTTACGCAGATATTCTTGCAAATCCTGATATTACATGGGAAACTTCCGAGCAAACGGATATTGGTTTTGATTCCAGATTCTTCGACAGTCGTTTCGGAGCTACTTTTGACTACTATATCAAGAAAACAAAAAATTGGCTGGTACAAGCTCCCATTCTTGCGACAGCAGGTACAAATGCGCCCTATATTAATGGTGGTGACGTTAAAAACACCGGTATCGAACTTTCTCTTTCATGGAATGACCATGTATCAGCCTTCCATTATGGAGCAGAATTCAATTTTGCCTATAACAAAAATGAAGTAACTCGTATTGCCAATGGAGAAGGAATCATCCATGGTGAAGAAAATGTCTTGAGTCAGGCAACTGATGAGATGTACCGTGCACAGGTAGGCAAACCTATAGGTTTCTTCTATGGTTTCAAAACAGCCGGAATTTTCCAAAACCAGCAAGAGATAGACAACTATAAGGGAGCAAAACTGGATGATGCCCGTCCCGGAGATGTCATCTGGGTAGATACCAATCATGATGGCAAGATTGACCTCGATGACCGGACAATGATCGGTGATCCGCATCCTGACTGTACACTTGGACTGAATCTCAACGCCTCGTGGCAAGGATTTGATCTGAATGCATCACTCAATGGAGTCCTCGGCAACCAGATCATGAAATCATATAGGTCTTTTGTCGACTATCCTACCGATAATTTTACAACTGACATCTTAAAGCGTTGGCATGGAGACGGCACCTCAACAAGATGGCCCAGACTAACTTCCGGAACCTCAAATAATTGGCAATGGATATCAGATCTGTTTATGGAAAACGGAGACTATCTGAGGATGCAAAATATCTCTATTGGATACGACTTCAAATATCTCTTCCATAAGATTCCTTTTCAGCAATTGCGTTTCTATTTTTCAGCAAACAATCTCTTTACAATCACGGGGTATTCCGGAATGGACCCGGAAGTCGGATATGGAGGTTCTAACTCCTGGTCTTCCGGTATAGACCTTGGATTCTATCCTTGCCCCCGTACTTATATGTTTGGTTTTGACATTAAACTTTAGGAAATTATGAAAACTAAAAATATACTATTACTGATCTTCTCCGTGCTGGCACTCACCGCCTGTAATGACTTTTTGAATACAGACGACCTTACTAGGAAAAATTCTGCTAATTTCCCCAAAACAGAATCTGATGCCCAGCAATCACTGGCAGGTTGTTATGCCATGCTGCGCTATCAGACTTCTGGAAATGAGGCACAGAACCAGATGATTGTTTCAGAAATATTATCTGATGATCGTTTTGCAGGAGGGGGACCTGATGATGCTTTCCTGCATGCCGTGGATCACCTCAGCAAATATGGGAATAATATGTTCGAAGAGATTTGGAAAGATTGCTATGCTGGCATCCACCGTTGTAATATGCTTATTGAGTCTATCCCTAATATCAGCTTCTCAAGTAATGACTCTCGGAATCAGATAGATGGAGAAGCCCGTTTTCTAAGAGCTTATTACTATTTCTGTCTCTGCGAAACCTTTGGTAATGTTCCTTTGATCACAACATCCTTGTCAAAAGAGGATCCTCCACAGGCTACCCCAGAACAACTCTATAGTCAGATTGGTAATGATTTAACTACGGCCATCAAGGATCTTCCAACGACTAAAGCTCCAGATATTCCTGCCAGCCAGTTGGGACATGCCACGAGATGGGCGGCAGAAGGTATGCTTGCCCGCGTATTCCTTTTCTACACAGGTTATTATAGCCAGACTTCCCTTCCTGCACCAGACAAGGGAGCAGTTACAAAAGATGAGGTCATCACAGACCTGAAAGATTGTATTGATAACAGTGGCCACAAACTAATGCCAGACTTCCGTAACCTGTGGCCCTATTCAAATTCCTATACAAAACCTAACTATCCTTATTCCATGGCTAATGACCTCAACTGGTACGGAGAGGATGGAGGAAACCTCGAAACAATATTTTCCATCCGCTATAGCGCGAAAGCCAGTTGGGATGATCAAAGCAGCTGGCGTAGTAATCAGGTTGACCTGTTCTTTTCACCCAGAGAGTCCGACGGAAGTGTAGAAAATAATTTCCCGCTTGGCATAGGATGGGGTGCCGGAACCATCAGTCCGAAGATGATCGAAGAATGGGAAACCGCTGAACCAAAAGATATACGTCTGAAAGCCTCTGTATTCGATGTGTCTGAAGAAGCGCCAAATTATGTCTGGGGAGCGGATAAACAACAGGACGAGACTGGCTATTGGGAAAAGAAATACTGTGCCATCAATGTAAAAACCGTTCAGGACGGAGATACAATCTATGAAAACTTTGCCCGCAGGATATATCCAGATCTGAGTACTGATTATCAACTCAATAATATTCAGGATATCGTCGTGCTACGCTATGCAGATATTCTCTTAATGTATAGCGAACTGACCCATACCACAGGAGGCATCAATCAAGTTCGGGCAAGGGTACATTTAGCACCTGTGGCCAATTATACGGATGCGGCTTTACGCAATGAACGCCATTGGGAGCTTGCCTTTGAAGGGCTGCGCTGGTATGACCTGCTGCGATGGCACATTGCAGCAGATGCTTTACAAAAAGAAGATGGAACAGATGTAGAGGAAAATGGTGTCAAGACAAAAATAGATATGTCTGATATTGGGCAGCGGGTTAAAGATACGGGGGGATTCATGCAGATTCCTCAGACACAGATAGATCTGTCTAATGGTGTCCTGAAACAGAATAAAGGATGGTAAAAACATTCAACATAAAAGTAAAACCGATAATAGAAGGATTCATTATGAAAAAAATATTAATCATTGCAACTTGTATAGTTGGCCTCTTTTGTGCCTGTAATCCAATTACTGATGAGACCTCACTAGGAGGTGTAACCAAAGAGAGCGATTTAAAACTGAAAGTTTATGCCACATCATCGGGGGGAAATCAAATTGTCATGGTCAATAAGACAAAAGGAGTTGGTTCCTATTGGGACTATATTGTGGGCAAATCTTCCCGCGACTCCGTTACAGCTTCTCTTCCCTTCCTCGGCCAACAGGACATTAAATTTACGGGGCTTTGTGACGGTGGCACTGTCAGTACGACAAGAACCGTCAATATTACAAGAATAGATCATCCTGTAGATTCCACCTGGGCACTTTTTGCAGGAGAAACTGCTACAGGGAAAAAATGGGTATGGGACGATACTGTTGACGGCTGTTATGGTGACGGTGGCTGGGAAGCAGAATTTGTACCCGATTGGGATCCCGTCCCTATCAGTCAGACAGAAGATCCCGGTGGATACATGGTTTTTGATCTGAACGGAGGACCTAATTTTACTTGTTATGACAGTACAGGGAAAATTATCCGAAAGGGCACGTTCTCATTCGATATGACCAATAAAATTAATAATACTGATGACGGATCACAATGGTCAACAGGAGAACTGACATTATCGGGCGCTACCGTACTCAATGGACATTTATACGGAGATACGGCTCCTGTATACCGTTTTTGTATTCTATCGCTTACCGATAACAAGATGACCCTCTGTGCAGCTCCTGCTAACGCTGTAGGCTGGGATAGCGGGACCTTCTGGTTATTTAAATGCAAAAACGAATGATTTACAAATCGATTATTAAAATTTAGATCTATCTTGTATTGGATGGTATGGAGAATTAACAACTATTAATCAGGAATACAATGAAAACAGTTATCGACTTGGGAGGTACATCTATACGTGCCATGCGCATAAATGGCGACACGCCTATGGGAAATATAAAAAAGATAAGATGTCATTCGGATGGAAACGTTGATGATGTTATTAAGCAAATAGAAGATCTTATCGAATGTCTTTCCACGGAGAATGTCTCTCAGATAGGTATCGCCGTCCCCTCTGTAGTGGATATCAATAAGGGCATCGTTTATAACGTCACAAATATTCCCTCGTGGCACGAAGTACATCTAAAAGATATTATCCAACAGCATTTCGGTATTGAGACACATGTAGACAATGATGCTAACTGCTTTGCTTTAGGTGAACAATATTATGGCGAAGGACAAGACTTCAGCAACTTTATAGGCATCACATTAGGTACCGGTTTGGGATCAGGCATCATCATCAACAAAGAACTGTACAGGGGAAACAATGCAGATGCGGGTGAGATCGGTGCTTTACCTTATTTAAATGCTGACTTTGAGCACTATACCAGTAGCCTTTTCCTAGCACAAAGGTCCACACTGACAGGAGAGCAACTTGCAGAGGCAGCTGCAGAAGGTAATGGGTCTGCTTTGTCTATATGGAATGAGTTTGGGCAACATTTAGGGCATCTCCTTCAAGCCGTTCTCCTGACGTATGATCCGGAAGCTATCATATTAGGAGGAGGACTAAGTCATGCAGCTTTTTTATATAAGCCCCAGATGAGGGAATCATTAGCAGATGGTTTCCCATATCCGAATACTCTTAGGCACATACATATTATCTTTACAAAATTGCAGAATGCAAATTTATTAGGAGCTTCAAAACTTTGATAAAGAATGATCTTAAAGTTTTCAAGAAATGAACAAACAAATATATAATGAAAAATTACTTTTACTTATCATAGGCATTCTTTTTCTTACACCGGCCTCTTCTCATTCAAGGATTTTTTCCATGCATCAAGGATGGACAGTCACAGAAGGTGAGAAAAAATATAAAGCGACGATACCTACAACAGCCATGGGGGTTCTGATAAAGAATGGGCTCTATCAAAATATTCTTTCCGGTTTAAACTACAATAAAATTGATAAGACCGAATTCAATCACCCCTGGATCTTTTCAAGGAATTTCGACCTGCCGGCTTTGACATCCGATCAGAGGATCCTGCTTCAAATTTCAGGAATAGATTATCGGGCTGATATAAAAATTAACGGGCACCTTGTAGCTTCACATGACACTTTAGAAGGTCCCTTCAGGCACTTTCTATTGGATATTACACCTTCCGTAAGAAAGAAAAACCGTATCGATATAACGGTTTACCGCGCCCAAGACGGAGATCCGAACTATGGCTATGCAGACTGGAATATCCGGCCAGCAGATGAAAGTATGGGTATTACTCGAAACATAAACTTGATAATAGCCGATCGGGTAGTTATTGAACATACAGCAGTCTTTTCCAAGGTCAATACAGTAACCCTATCGAAAGCTGCTCTTACCATAACGACCACCCTCAGGAACGTCACAGGGAAGAAACTGCTCGGACTTCTTGAAGGCTCATTTGAGGCTGGAAAATTCAGGGTACCGGTTGTTCTTCAACCTCACCAGGAACGTACCATCACCCTTGATACTTCTGTCCTTCCCATCCTTAATATAGATCATCCAAGGCTATGGTGGTGTATAGGAATGGGAGAACCGGAACTTTATCATCTCCGGTTAAGGTTCGTGGCGAGTGGAGAAACGCTCGATAGCAAGAATTGCACCTTTGGTATCAGACAAATAGACAGTTATCTGACAGAAGACGGCTATCGGGCATTTTTACTCAATGGACGTAAAGTAATGATCAATGGAGGCGGATGGACAGATGATATTTTCATGCAGGACACACCGGAATCATACCGCCAGCAAATGATAATGATTCATGACATGGGACTTAACACCATCAGAATGGAAGGCTTCTGGGGTACCTGTGATCAAGCCTTCTCTATCTGTGACAGTTTAGGACTCATGATTATGGCAGGCTGGAGTTGTCAATGGGAATGGAATGCAGATCTACATTCCGGGGTACAGAATGAACATAGTAGTATACCTGACACTCCGGAGATGAAACGTCTACTGACGCTTTCACTACGAGATCAAGTACTGGCTCTTCGGCAACATCCGTCAATCATCTGTTGGTTCATTGGTAGTGATAAATGCCCTTACACCTCTTGGGAACAATCTTATCATGAAATGTTGAATGGCCTTGATGACCGGCCCCTGCAGATTAGTGCCGCCAATAGAACGAGTGAAATTTCAGGGCCATCCGGTGTGAAGATGACCGGCCCTTACGAATATGTCGGTCCGTCTTACTACTTCACCGATCATAAGTCCGGGGGAGCTTTCGGCTTTAATACTGAGACCAGCATCGGTGCATCCATGCCCGTACAAGAAGATGTGGACCGGATCGTTGGAAAAGATGAGGACTGGCCTGTGAAAGACAACATTTACTACAACTATCATTGCACTGCATCAAGCATTGCCATGAAAGATTTAAATGTAATAAGTTCCGTAATACAAAATCGTTTCGGGGAAATCGGTAATCTCAGGAAATATCTTCAATGTGCCAACTTGCTTTCTTATGAAAGCACTCAAGCCATGTATGAAGCATACCGTACGGCAGAACCTCTTACAACAGGGATCATACAATGGAAATTAAATTCAGCCTGGCCATCTTTCTACTGGCAACTATATGACTACTACGGCGTGCCTACTGCGGCCTATTATGGTACGAAAAAGGCAAATCAAGTCTTTCAGCTAACTTATAATTACGGTTGCCATAAAGTCTATGCAGTCAATAAATCTTTAAAAGATGTAACAGGCAATGCACAAATGAAGTTTTATGACCTTCACTCTCATCTCATAAAGAATCTGGTCAAGAAAATAACCCTGTCCCCCCATCATCCCCAAGAAGTTTTCGATCTGAATGACATTAAAATGAACGGTGAACTTTTTCTGAAACTGACAGACCAAAATGGTGTAACATCCCGAGGAGAATATTGGGTTCCTGCAGATAGTGATACATACGATTGGAAAAAGGGAAACTGGTATATTACACCTATTCTTCATTATGCATCCTATCAAGCACTTTTATCTTTGCCTTCAAGTCAACTGAAAATTTCGACTTCAACCTATAATGGAGAAATAAGCGTAAAGATTCACAACTCTGATAAAAACTTGGCCTTCTTTATTGAATTGGTATTACTTAATGCCAAAGGGCTTCCTGTTCCCTATAGCAGATGGTCAGACAACTATTTTACACTTTCTCCTGGTCAAACTCGAAACTTCAGTTGTATATACCCCGGAAAATCCATCCCATCTGCCATAATGATCCGCCCCTGGAACAGCAAGCCACTAACAGTATTACTCAAAAAGAATAAATGGCAAAGTAAAACTAATGATCATCCACTATATGACAACTAAATCATTATTATTCAACTATCCAGAAGAGATTCATCCGACAGTTTCCACCAAAATTGAACATCATCAATTAAATAGAAATTGACGATGATCTGAACTCTCAAAATTCATTTATATATTTTTAAGTATTAAAATCATTTAAAATCGAAATATAGAATCGTACTTCCTTATATTTTTGTAAATTTGTAACAAGAAAATTTAATCCTAATCATTCATGAAAAAAATAATCATAATAATGGCAAGTCTACTGTTGACGACTACCTTATTTGCCGAAAACAAAGCAGATTATCGGGTGGTACCCCTACCCGAATCAATTGTTATGGTCAATAAAACTCCCTTTTTATTGAGTTCACAAACCGCTATTGTCGTGCCCCCAGGCAATGAAGACTTATTCAGGGACGGAAAATTCCTTGCTGAATATATCGGAGAAACAACGGGGATACGACTCTCCGTAACTTCCGTAAAGAGTAAGAATGCCATACATCTGGACCTCAACAAAAAGATCACGAATAAGGAGGGTTATACCCTGTTGGTCGATCATAAAGGAGTGACAATCTCCGGACAGACCCCCGCAGGGGTCTTCTACGGGATTCAGACTTTACGCAAGTCTCTGCCGGTAGACACGACCTTAACATCCATAGACTTGCCGGCAGTAAAAATCAGTGATGCGCCGCGCTTCACCTATCGGGGGATGATGCTGGACTGTGGACGCCATTTCTTCCCGATCTCCTTTATCAAGAAATATATTGACCTTCTTGCCTTGCATAATATGAATGTCTTCCACTGGCATCTCACTGAAGACCAGGGCTGGCGCATCGAAATCAAGAAATATCCTAAACTCACGGAAATCGGCTCCCATCGCGATCAGACGGTCATCGGGCGGAACAGTGATGTGTATGACGGAACACCCTACGGGGGATATTATACACAGGAGCAAGCCCGTGAGATTGTCAAATATGCTGCGGACCGATATATTACAGTAATCCCGGAAATCGACATGCCGGGGCACATGCTTGCCGCCCTTGCTTCCTACCCGGAACTGGGATGTACCGGCGGGCCCTATAAGGTGGGACAATCCTGGGGCGTGTTCAAAGATGTCCTGTGTGTGGGAAATCCAAAAGTCTATACTTTTGTGGAAGATGTACTGGACGAAATCCTTGCCATTTTCCCATCCAAGTATATTCATATCGGAGGGGATGAAACACCCACTGACAGATGGAGCCATTGCCCGAAATGTCAGAAAGTCATGGAGGACAATCATTTGACCCTGAACACTCTTCAGGGATATTTCACAAACCGCATAGAAAAGTACCTTAATTCCAAGGGCCGCATAATGATCGGCTGGGATGAGATCCTCGGAGGGCATCCCAACAAGTCAGCAGTAGTGATGTCCTGGCGTGGCGCTGAACCGGGCACACAGGCTGCAAAGTTAGGGCATGATGTGATCATGTCACCTACCGATAATGACTACTTCGACCATTACCAGACCAACAACACATGGAATGAGCCATTGCTCATCGGTGGTTATCTGCCTGTTGAAAAGACCTACAGTTTTGAACCTTATGCCGATCCCAAAGATACCGAGGCCAACAAGCATATCCTCGGTGTACAGGCTAACCTATGGTCAGAATATATTACCTGTCCGCAGCTTGCCGAATACCAGATTCTCCCCCGCATGGCTGCCTTGTCCGAAGTGCAGTGGATGCAACCTCAAGCCAAGAACTTTCAGGATTTCAAGAACCGATCTATAAAAATGAAGGATCTGTATGATGCTTATGGCTTGACTTACGCCAGATACCTTTGGGAGAAAACAGACAAGAAATAAGAGGAACACGCACAGAACATTTAAGAGTCATTCATTACCTGACAGGTGTTTATCTTAACCAATTCGTCAGGAAATCAACGGTTCTTCCCACAGATATAACTTTCTGAACAGATATAAACACAAAACGTAAAAGGAAGAAAACAACTAAATAGAGTATTTTAACAAACACAACATCATGAGATTAATTATTGAGAGCAGCTACGAAACCCTATCCCGATGGGCAGCTAACTATGTCATTGACAGAATAAATGCAGCCTCACCTACTGCGGAGCATCCATTTGTATTAGGACTGCCTACCGGATCTTCACCGGAAGGTATGTATGCCGACTTGGTAAAGGCGAACCAGGAAGGGCGTGTCACTTTCAAACATGTCATCACCTTCAACATGGATGAATATGTAGGTTTACCGGAATCACATCCCCAGAGTTATCATTCTTTCATGGCCCATCATCTTTTTGATCATATTGACTGCCCGAAAGAAAACATTCATATTCTTAACGGTAACGCAAAGAACTTAGGTGAGGAATGTGCTGAATATGAACAGAAAATCAAAAAGGCAGGAGGCATAGACCTTTTCATCGGAGGCATCGGCCCTGACGGACATATTGCTTTCAATGAACCGTTCTCTTCTCTTCACTCACGCACACGCATTAAGACCCTGACTACTGACACGATCATTGCCAACAGCCGTTTCTTCGATAATGACGTGGCCAAAGTACCTAAACATGCTTTGACAGTAGGTGTGGGAACAGTAATGGCAGCAAGAGAAGTCTTGATCCTTGCCAATGGCCATAACAAAGCCCGTGCTGTCCAGGCAGCCGTTGAAGGACCGGTAACCCAGGCCTGGACCATCTCGGCATTGCAGACACATCCTCACAGCATAATCGTGGTAGATGAAGCCGCCACAGATGAACTGAAGCATGGCACTTACAAATATTTTAAAGATATTGAAAAGGACAATTTATAACTAATTGACAAGGAAAAGACTAAATAGGAATGAATGAAGACGGGTAAAAGATTCTCTGTTTTTACCCATCTCTCTGATAATTCTATTCTCATTGTTTTAACGACCTATCATAAAACCAAACATCAACTATGAGTTTAAACTTAAATTTGAGTTCCAGGATCGTACTTAATAAAGTACCAAAAGAATTTTATAATCCCAAAACAGCTGTAGAACGTTCAGAACTTACCCAGAGGGAAAAAATCCCAACAAGTATATTCCCGAGTGAGGAAGAGGGTACCAAGCGTATTGCAGACGCAATAGAAACTGAAATCAAATCACAGGCAAAGTTAGGAAAAGATTGTGTGCTCGGACTCGGTACAGGACAGTCTCTGACCCATATCTATGAGGAACTTGTCCGCCGTCACCAGGAAGAGAAACTAAGTTTCAAGAATGTCGTAGTCTTCAATGCTTACGAATACTTTCCGCTCAATGGGAACAAGCACAGCAGTATCCAGCAGTTGCGTGAACGCTTTTTCAATAAAGTAGATATACCGGAACAGAACATCTACTCTTTAGACGGAACGATTCCTCAAGATAAAGTTCAGGAACAATGCCGCCTTTATGAGCGGCGTATCCAAGATGTGGGAGGAATAGATATTATGCTGTTAGGTATAGGCCGCAGCGGGAACATTGCCGCAAATGAACCAGGCAGTATGATGACCTCTGCAACCCGGCTGATCCTTATTGATGCCATGTCCCGCCAGGAGATGACCATGAGCTTCGACGGTCAAAACCAAGTTCCGCCCTGTTCCATTACTTTAGGGATCGGAAACATTCTGGCTGCAAGAAAAATATTCCTGGTCGCCTGGGGTGATGACAAGGCAGATATCATCAAGAATACGGTTGAAGGTCCTCTTAAGGATACCATCCCTGCCTCGTATCTGCAAACACATAATGATGCTCATGTGATCGTAGACCTGGCAGCTGCTGCCAAACTCACACGACTGGAGCACCCATGGCTGGTGACATCTTGTGAATGGAGTGATCAGATGATACGTGCTGCCCTGGTCTGGTTATGCGGTGTAACTCACAAGCCGATTCTTAAATTAACCAACAAGGACTATAACCAAAACGGGCTCTCTGACCTGCTGGCTTTATATGGATCCGCTTACAATGCCAACATCAAAATATTCAATGACTTACAGCACACCATCACCGGATGGCCTGGAGGCAAGCCTAATGCAGATGACACCTATCGTCCGGAACGGGCAAAACCTTTCCCCAAACGTGTGGTAGTGTTCTCTCCGCACCCGGATGATGATGTAATTTCCATGGGAGGAACCATACGCCGGTTGGTCCAGCAAGGACACGAAGTGCATATCGCTTATGAAACATCCGGCAACATCGCTGTCAATGACGAAGAAGTGACCCGGTTTATGCACTTCATCAATGGTTTTAACCAAATATTCTGCGGTGATAAGGACCAGGTCATCAAAACCAAATATCAAGAGATCAAGAAATTCCTGGCAAACAAGAAAGAAGGAGATATTGATACGCGTGATGTCCTGGACATCAAAGGACTCATCCGGCGCGGAGAGGCACGCACGGCATGTACCTATAATGGAATACCCCTTGATCATGTCCATTTCCTCGACCTTCCATTTTATGAAAGTGGCCGTGTAGAAAAACTGCCTATGACCATCAAGGATGTGGATATTGTCCGGAAATTCCTGCAACAGGTACAGCCCCACCAGATCTATGTGGCCGGTGACCTTGCTGATCCTCATGGTACTCACCGCAAATGTACGAATGCCGTATTGGCTGCCATTGACCTCGAAGAACAAGAGCATGCTAAATGGCTCAAAGACTGTCGCGTCTGGATGTATCGTGGTGCATGGGCTGAATATCCTGTAGAGAATATAGAGATGTGTGTGCCGATGAGTCCTGAAGAACTTCGTGCAAAGCGCAACGCCATCTTAAAGCATGCTTCACAAGGAGATTCTGCTCCATATCTGGGCAATGACGAACGGCTTTTCTGGCAACGGGCTGAAGACCGTAACCGTGCGACGGCTAAACTCTATGATGATCTGGGACTGGCATGCTATGAGGCCATGGAAGCTTTCGTGGAATACCACCCACAGACCTACGACAAATAACCAAAAGGTTCAATTCTTAAATCATGTTGTCTTGGCAGTTAGCACTGCCAAGACCTCTTGTTTTCTATAGCTGAGATTCCTATTCAAATGTCACTCGTCTTGATGAAAGACCAAGAAGGGGAATCTATCATCAACTTTTTTAATTCCATAACAAATATCTAACATACAGATTATGACTATCCAATCCACAAAGCCATATATAATCGGACTTGATCTGGGAGGAACTAATTCGGTCTTCGGAATCGTAGATTCCCAAGGAAAGATCATTGCCAGTACCTCCATCAAGACACAAGCCTACAACAAAGTAGAAGACTATCTGCAGGCATCTATCGCCGCTCTTCAACCAATGATAAAATCCGTTGGCGGGATCGGGGAAATCCAATCCATGGGCATAGGAGCCCCCAAAGGTAATTTCTATCACGGAACGGTAGAATATGCAGCCAACTTGGTCTGGGCGCATGACCGTATCGTCCCTCTGGCACAATTATTCTCTGAACATCTGGATCATATCCCCGTAGCGTTAACGAATGATGCCAATGCAGCAGCCTTGGGTGAGATGACCTATGGTGTGGCACGGGGAATGAAAAATTTCATTGATATCACATTGGGTACAGGTGTAGGATCCGGTATTGTAGCCAACGGCCAACTCCTATATGGGTGCGATGGATTTGCTGGCGAACTGGGACATACCATCATGGATTTCAGCAAAGATGCCCGTTTATGCGGCTGTGGCCGCAGAGGTTGCCTGGAAACTTATTGCTCTGCAACAGGAGTAGTCCGGACAGCACTCGAATTCTTAAAGACCAGTACAGAAGCAAGTTTGCTACGCCATCTCAAACCGGAAGAGTTAACCTCACTCGATGTCAGCCTCGCCGCAGAGAAAGGCGATCCACTTGCACAACGGGTATATGATTTTACTGGAGCCATGCTCGGAAAGGCTTGCGCTAATTTTACGACCTTCTGCAGCCCGGAAGCCTATGTCTTTTTCGGTGGTCTCACTAAGGCCGGTGATCTACTCATGAAACCGCTTCAAGAGACTTACAATCAATATGTCCTGAACATGTATAAGGGAAAGGCTAAATTTCTGATCAGCTCTCTTCCCGGAAGTAATGCTGCCGTACTTGGAGCTTCCGCTGTGGGAAGAGCATTGAACTCATAAGGTCACCCTCGCCGGCATGACCCATCAGCGTCAGCAGGCCAGACGACCATTCTTTTCCAACAGAAGACGATTCATACCCTGTCGCCTCATCAGATCCCATCAATAAAGATTATGAAAAAACTTTTTGTCCCTCAGCTTACACACATCCCGGAAAGAGCTGTAGAAATACCAGAAATATTCAATCAAGAAAACATACGATGTCAACCCATTGACATCGTAAACTGGCCCGATCATCCCCATCATCCCTCAGTTTGTTTTCGCATCGCCCATTCAGAAGATACCATATATCTCCATTATCACGTAACGGAAGATGATATACGCGCCATTGCTTCCCAGGATAATGGACCGGTCTGGGAAGATTCCTGTTGTGAGTTCTTTTCTCAGTTTGAAAAGGGTGGCATCTATTATAATATGGAA
>DHOX01000022.1:34630-36681 GCA_002409785.1 Prevotella sp. UBA5379
TTAAGAAGCGTAGACCGCTGGTCTTCCAACGGTCGTCATCCCTTCACAGAGCATTCAGGATCCATAACATGGGATATGGCATTGAAAATTCCTGTAAGTGCCTATTTCAAGCACCATCTGCAGTCTGTCTCAGGAACTGTTATCTATGCCAATTTCTATAAATGTGGAGATAAGTTGAAGAAGAGCCATTATCTCTCATGGAATCCCATAAGTACCCCTGCTCCCGACTTCCATCAACCTCACTTCTTCGGTGAATTAGATTTCGAATGATCCTATTCCTATCGGTCAATCACAAATACCACTTATCTTATCTTGACCACACCGTGCGATCCACGTAATCGAAGACCCGCTGTGTAGCTCCGGCCAGACTTTTCACGAATGCGCCGGCAGCTTCTCCGGCTCTTTTCAATGCAGACTGATCTGCCAGGAAAGTATTCATAACATGCTCAAAGTCTTCGTAAGAATGAATCTCAAATCCACCACCCGACCTGAGCAATCCCTGAGCCTCACGGAATTTCTTATTGTTCGGGCCAAAAATGACCGGCACGTTCCAGACCCCAGCCTCAAGAGTATTATGAATTCCAACGCCAAAACCACCCCCGATATAAGAAACATCCGCATAACGGTAGATACCTGAGAGAAGTCCGAAGCAATTTACAATCAGACATTCAGCCCGGGAGGCTTCTTCAGGAGTCGTCTCCGTATAGTAAACCGTACGCCGGTCAAGTTTGGACTGGATCTGTTCCAGATGATCATGAGATATGACATGAGGAGCGATGACCAGCCGCCAATCCCGATGTTCATTAAAGAACCGGATAAAAATATCCTCATCTGGCGGCCAACTGCTACCTGCGACGAACACCTTATACCCTTTTTTGAAAGCCTCTACGACAGGAAAAGGCTTTGCTGCCTCCTTGATCTGGAGGACACGGTCAAAACGGGTGTCACCCACAATGTCCACATCCTTGATACCGATCATCGCCAGCAAATCCTTGCTTTTCTGGTTCTGGACGAAAAGACGGGTAAAGCATTCCAGGACATGGGCATAGATACAGCCATACCATCTGAAAAAGATCTGGTTCTTGCGAAAAATACTGCTTACACTATAAGTAGGTATATTCCGCTTCTTGAGAATAGAAAGATAATTCCGCCAGAATTCATACTTGATGAAAAAGGCCATTACCGGATTTACCAATCTGAGAAAGCGCCTCGCATTCAAAGGTGTATCTAAAGGAAGATAGCAAATAATATCAGCACCTTTATAGTCCTTGCGTACCTCATATCCGGAAGGAGAAAAGAAAGTCAACAGTATTTTATATTCCGGATGGGCCTTACGAATAGACTCCATGAGTGGACGCCCTTGTTCAAATTCGCCAAGAGATGCAGCATGAAACCAGATATACTTAGCGTCAGGATCTACCTTCTCTTTGAGAATATCGAAAGTATGGTGCTCACCACGCCACATTTTCTTGACTTTCACATTGAACAGACTTTCAATAGCTACACCCAAAGAATAAAGATAGAGGAAAAAATTATACATGTCGGATTTTATTTACCTACAGTGTTTATTTCAGTATTTCTATAGCACGCCGTAAACGCCTGATGCTCTCCTCCTTACCCAGGAAGGCAGAGATATCAAACATTCCAGGACCCTTGCCTATTCCCACGAGAGCCAGGCGGAACGCATTCATCACATCCCCCAGTTTATACTCTTTCTCGCGGATCCATTCCATCACTTTAGCTTCCTGTCCTTGAACAGAAAAATCATCGATTCCCTGAAGGACATCGACCAACTCCGTCATCTGTTTTGCAGAATAATCTTTCCAGCGTTTCCGCACCGTTTTAGGATCATATTCTGCGGGAGCGATGAAGAAAAAGGCACACAGAGGCCATAAGTCCTTTACAAAATCGACACGGTCCTTCATCATACGCACAACCTCCGTAATACGATCCGGAGTTTCCTTCACCCCATGTTCTGCCACAATCGGGGCGAAACTTTTCTCAATCTCCTCATCGCTCTTACGAAGCATATATTCATGATTGAACCATAC
>DHOX01000022.1:36843-46395 GCA_002409785.1 Prevotella sp. UBA5379
GCCTTTTGATAGTCGAATCGGGCTCCCGATTTTGAACACTTGCTAATGTCAAACAGACGGACCAGTTCATCCAATGAGAAAATTTCCTGCTCCGTTCCCGGATTCCAGCCCAGCAAAGCCAGGAAATTAATGACCGCTTCAGGAAAATAACCACTCTCCCGAAAACCGGAAGTGATCTCTCCCGTTTTGGGATCATGCCATTCCAGCGGAAATACCGGGAACCCGAGGCGGTCCCCATCCCGCTTAGACAACTTTCCTTTCCCTTCCGGTTTCAACAGAAGCGGCAGATGGGCAAAACAAGGCATTTCATCTTCCCAGCCAAAAGCACGATAGAGCAAGACATGTAATGGAGCACTCGGAAGCCACTCCTCTCCCCGGATCACATGGGTAATTTCCATCAGATGGTCATCTACGATATTCGCCAGGTGATAAGTCGGAAGTTCATCCGCACTCTTGTAAAGGACCTTATCATCAATCCTTTCACTTTTGACACACACATCTCCGCGGATCATATCACTGACATGCACGTCCAGGCCCGGATCAACCTTAAAACGGACCGTATGTTCTGTACCGGAATCCAGAAGACTTCTTACTTCACTGTCCGTCAACGTCAAGGAATTACGCATCTGCATACGCGTATGACTATCATACTGGAAGTTCTTCACCTCCTTGCGTTTTTCCTCCAGTTCTTCAGGCGTATCAAAGGCATAATACGCCTTCCCCTTATCCAGCAGGATCTGAACATATTTCTTATAAATCTCACGACGCTCACTCTGCCGATAAGGTCCATACTGTCCACCAAAGTCCACGCCTTCATCAAAGCCGATACCCAGCCATCTGAAAGATTCAAGAATATATTCTTCCGCCCCCGGAACAAAACGATGAGTATCTGTGTCTTCAATCCTAAAGACAAAATCGCCCTGATGCTGACGGGCAAAGAGATAATTAAACAAAGCAGTACGCACTCCGCCAATATGTAAGGGACCTGTTGGACTTGGTGCAAAACGCACCCTGACTTTTCTTCCAGCCATCATAATGAAATCTACCTAACAATTATTTTCGTGCAAAATTAATATTTTTTTCCGAATATTGCAATTTTTTTCGTACTTTCGCAAAGTATAATACGATATTACAGGACACCATGAATCTATTCAAGAAAAAAGAAGAGCACTATTGGCGCAATTTCTTCACGCGGGCCGGGCTCGTCATTGCGACGGTAGCCATCATTGTATGGTTCCTGCCACGTAATGAAGGCAGACAGTTCCAGTATGATATTGGCAAGCCATGGATGTATGGATCCTTTATTGCTAAATTCGATTTTCCGATCTACAAAACGGACGAGACGATTCAACGGGAAAGGGACTCACTGCTCAGGCAGTTCCAGCCTTATTACAATTATAATTCTCAAACCGAAAGAGACAACATCCATAAATTCCTTAGTGATTTCAAAGATGGCATTCCTGGTCTTCCAAGGATCTATATATCAATTGTTGCCGGACGACTCCATCAACTCTACCAGACAGGCATTATGAACACTCCGGAATACAACACGATTTACAAGGATTCCACTACCATGATTCGTGTCGTCAACGGTAAGCAAGCTCAAAGTACACCAGTCCGTCATATTTATTCCACACTTGCTGCGTATGAGCAATTGTTTATGAATGAACAATTAAGTAAGGAACGCAACATCCTGCAACGTTGTAATCTGAATAATTACATCGAGCCCAATCTGATCTATGACAAAAACCGGAGCGAGACCGAGAAGAATGATTTACTCAGTGGAATTCCATTAGCCAGTGGTATGGTGCTAAGCGGGCAAAAGATCATTGATCGCGGCGAAATCATCAATGACTACGACTACAGGGTGCTCAATTCCTACGAGAAAGAGATGAAACGCCGGAGTGCAACAAAGGAAGAGTTGACCACAACTATCGTCGGACAACTGATCTTCGTTTTTATTCTGGTCATGCTCTTCACTCTATATCTGATCTTATTTAGAAGAGATTATTTTGAAAAGACCCGGAACATCCTGATGCTCTACTCCATGATCGTCATCTTTCCCATTCTGACATCTCTCATCATCAAGCATAATTTCCTCAGCGTCTACATCATTCCCTTTGCTCTCGTACCCATCTTTGTCCGGGTCTTCCAAGACTCCCGGACCGCCTTCGTCACTCATGTCACCATGATTCTCATCTGTGCCGCTGCTGTAAAATATCAGTATGAGTTCATCATCGTCCAATTGACTGCGGGAATGGTAGCCATCTACTCATTAAGAGAACTTTCCAACAGATTACAGGTGATTAAGACGGCGTTTCTCATCACAATAGTCAGCATAACGGTATACTTCGCTCTTGATCTCATGCAAAGCAATGAAGTGATGAAAATGGACCGTAGCATGTACACCTACTTTATTATCAACGGAGTACTTTTGCTACTGGCCAACCCTCTGATGTATCTCATTGAGAAAACGTTTGGCTTTGTCTCCGACGTCACTCTCATCGAACTTTCAAACACGAATAAAGGAATCCTGCGGCGGCTCAGTGAGGTCGCGCCTGGCACTTTCCAACATTCCATCACCGTAGGAAATCTGGCCGCGGAAATAGCTAATAAGATTGGAGCAAAGAGTCTGTTGGTACGTACCGGAGCTCTATACCATGATATTGGCAAAATCACTAATCCCGTATTCTTCACCGAGAATCAATCAGGAGTAAACCCACACGATAAAATGGGTTATAAAGAAAGTGCACAGATTATCATCAGCCATGTCTCAGAGGGAATGAAAATCGCTGAACAGATCAACCTGCCGAACATTGTCAAAGATTTTATCGTCACACACCATGGTACGGGAATTACAAAGTATTTCTATGTAAAATACAAGAATGAACATCCTGACGAAGATGTAGACCCGGCTGATTTTCAATATCCAGGACCAAATCCATTCACTCGTGAACAGGCTATTCTGATGATGGCCGATACGGTGGAAGCTGCTTCACGGTCATTACCGGAATATACTGAAAAAAGTATTACCGATCTGGTTAACAAACTGATTGATGATCAGGTAGAACAGGGATTTTTCAAGGAATGTCCTATTACCTTTCGGGATATTGCACAAGCTAAACAGGTGCTTATAGAAAGACTTAAGGCGATCTACCACACGCGCATCTCCTATCCGGAACTGAATCAGCCCAAACAGGAACGGACCAGTTCATCTGACAGGAATGTATCTCAAAGCAGTCCTGAAACGGAAAAAGGACCTAATGACTCACAACTGGACGTAAAAGGACGATACTTGACGGGAAAGGAAAAAACAAGACCCTCAAACTAAACCGGAAGAGAGGTCATAATCCTCTATGAAGGCTGCCCCGGCCATTCAGAAAAGCACATTCCTTATGGATTAATAAAATACTTCTTTAAAGAAAAACAGATGCACCCTCTTCATCTGTCTAAGAGATAAAAGAGAACGCCTTTTCTGCACAAAATAGTTTTTTTGTGCAGAAAACCAGTCCTTTCGAGTTAACATTACTTAAATAATCAGTCTGTTATTAGGAAAACAAGAACACTTCTTGTAACTTCGCGACCAATTTATTTTCAATTATTAAGATGAATAAAATAAAATTAGCCGTACTGGCCTTATGCTGTCCTTTAGTCATGACTATTCCTGCAGATGCAGGAGGACTGCTCACAAACACAAATCAGAATATTGCTTTCAACCGGAATATGGCTCGCGACGGAGCAATTGGCATTGATGGAGTCTATAGTAATCCTGCAGGAGTAGCTTTTCTCCCCAAAGGATTGCATTTATCTTTCAATATTCAAAACGTCTACCAGACGCGGACGATCATGAGTGGCATGACCGTACCTGCTTTAAAGGGCACACCATATTACCAGCCCTTCAAATTATACGGTGGGGACAACAACGGTATAAAACAATTCCAGGGAAAAGCCGCCGTCCCTATCATACCAACATTCCAACTCGCACTCAACTACAATAAAGTGGGGTTCCAACTCGGATTCTTCGAAAGCGGTGGTGGTGGCCAGTGTACTTTCAATCGGGGCTTAGGTTCTTTTGAACGACAGGTAGCACTGATTCCAGCATTATTGTACAGCCAGGGCTTCCAGACTTCACAGCCGGGATATAGTGTAGATAGTTATATCAAAGGCCAGCAATATGTTTTCGGCCTTCAGTTTGGTGGAACCTATAAGTTCAATTCACATCTCGCCGTCTTTGGAGGCTTCAGATTCAATTATGCTTTCAACCACTATCAGGGGAACATAACCAATATCTCAGCCGAGATCAATGGAACACAAGAAAACTTGTATAATTATTTCGGACAACAGGCAGACACTTACAACCAGATGGCTTTTTACTATAAAATGCGATCTACAGAACTTACTGATCCGACTCAAAAAGCACAATACGAAGCCTTATCACAAAAATATGCACAAGGTGCCCAGCAGATGAGTACCACACAAGACCAGTTCGCAGATAAATATCTGACGTGCAACCAATATGGCTGGGGGATTACCCCGATCATCGGCATTGATTACAAAACCGGGAAATGGAATTTTGCCACAAGACTGGAATTCACTACTCATTTTAATATTGAAAATGACACCAAACGTGATGACACCGGACTCTTCACGGATGGGGTCAACACACCGAATGACTTACCCGGAATCTGGACTGCAGGTGTTCAATACTCAGTCCTTCCGAATGTACGCATAATGGGCAGTTATCACTATTATTTTGACAAGGATGCAAAGATGGCTAATGACAAACAGAAACTCTTGGGTGGTAACACTATGGAGTACTTATGTGGCGCTGAATGGGACATCACCAAAAACCTGCTTGTGAGTGCTGGCTGCCAGCGCACACAATATAATCTGGGTAATGGAGCATACCTTACCGACATGAGTTTTGTAACCAGCAGCAACTCTTATGGCTTTGGAGCGAAATTCAAGGTAATGAAAAATGCCAGCGTGAATATTGCCTATTTCTTCACGGACTATGGACATAAGAAAAAGGAATATGACCAGACCATTACTGAAGGTGGACAGGAAGTACAAGTCCATAACAGTGATGATTTCACCCGGACAAACAAAGTACTTGGCGTAGGAGTGGACCTTGATTTATAAACCAGGAAGGTCAACGGCCATTTATGAACCTCACCATCAAGCCATTCCAGGTTTCATGGTGAGGTTTTCTGAAATGGACTTCATGGGCATTCTCCTACAAAGGATCCACATCATAGTAAATCATTAACGCTCCATAGCGGGAGTCCTTCAACATACTATTTCTAATCTGTTTGAGACATTCGCGGACACGCTTCTGGTCTATACCATTCTCAAGTTTAATAACCAACTTCCTTATCTCCATCCCACTAACACGTGCCACCGCAGGCTTATCCGGTCCTAACACCCGATCCCCGAACCAGGCATGGAGTTGTCTGCCCATTTCTCCTGCAGCCTGCTGGACGACCTCTTCTTTCCGGTGCTTTAAAAACACATTAATAAGCCGGTAAAAGGGAGGATAATGAAAAGCCTTCCGCTCAGAAATCTGACTCTTATAGAAACCTCTGTAATCATGATGGACAACCTGCTGGATTACCGGCAAACCGGGATTCCTGGTCTGTAATAATACCAGTCCCTGCCGGTCCTTCCTCCCTGCTCTGCCACTCACTTGGGACATCATCATAAAGGCATGCTCGTAGGCGCGGAAATCCGGATAATTAAGCATCGTATCAGCATCCAGGATGCCGACCACGCTCACATGGTCAAAATCCAGTCCCTTGGAGACCATCTGGGTTCCAATGAGAAGGTTCGTCCTGCCGGCAGCAAAGTCATTGATGATCCGTTCATAAGCATGACGCGTCCGTGTAGTATCAAGATCCATGCGGGCGACACGAGCCTCGGGAAAAAGATCCCTCACCTGATCTTCTATCTTTTCCGTACCATAACCGATTCCCTTCAGTTCGGTACTGCCACAATTGGGACAGACAGCAGGAATCTGATACGTTGTGCCACAATAATGACAAACCAACTGATTAAGGTTCTTATGAAGGGTTAATGAGACGTCGCAATGAATACATTTAGGAACCCATCCGCAAGCCCCACATTCGATCATTGGCGTAAAACCTCTCCGGTTCTGAAAAAGGATAACCTGCTCTCCTTTCTCCAAGGCTTCACGTATGGCAAGCAATAAAGGTGGAGAAAACGGACCCGTCATCATCTTACGATGCTTCAGATCTTTCACATCTACCACCTGGATTTCAGGCAACTGGATATTCTGATAACGCGTCTTGAGGGTTACCAGCCCATACTTCCCTCTTTGAGCATTATAATAGCTTTCCATTGAAGGTGTAGCCGTTCCCAGCAACGTCTTTGCACCATATATTCCGGCCATTACGATGGACACGTCACGGGCATGATAGCGCGGAGCAGGATCCTGTTGCTTGAAAGAAGTTTCCTGCTCTTCGTCAATGATAATCAGTCCTAAGTTGTGAAAGGGCAGGAAGACAGCACTCCGTGCACCCAATATCACCTCATAGGGATGGGCAGACAATTGTTTTTCCCAGATCTCTACTCTTTCTGCATCACTGTATTTTGAATGATAAATACCGAGTTTGCTGCCAAAGATTCGTTGCAATCTTTCCATCATCTGGACGGTCAAGGCGATTTCAGGCAAAAGGTAGAGTACTTGTTGATGCTTTTGAATGGCTTCAATAATAAGATGAATATAGATTTCTGTTTTCCCGCTGGAAGTAACACCATGGAGTAGCACGACATTCTTTTCTTTCCACCTCTCATGTATCTCCTCAAAAGCGGTTTGCTGTACTTCGTTCAAAGGCAGGACTCGCTCAGGATGCTCCTCTCCAGAATGGTTTAGTCTCCCTACCTCTTTCTTATACAATGACAGGATGCCGCGATCAGCCAGTGCTTTAACCTGTGCCAAAGTACAATGGCAGGAATTCATTAGTTCTTCTCGGGTGATCTCAACCACCGGTTCACGAGGAGTAGTACCCTCCAGGGTATCCCAATGAGACAAAGCAAGGTATCCGATAAACACCTTTTGCTGACGTACGGCCCGGGACAACAGGTTCAAGACAACATGTAAAGCTGCTTCATTCCTGTAGGGTTCTGCCAGTCCTACATAGAGCTCCAGCTTGGGCTTATACTTGTCCAGGCTCTTAAGCCCGGAGGGCATCGCTACGGAAAAGATTTCACCGAGTGGAGAAATATAATAATCAGAAATCCATTGCCATAACCGGAGTTGACCTGGAAGCAGAACCGGTCTGCTGTCTAAGACCTCCAGGATGGGTTTACATTTAAATGCCGGTTGATCATCATGTAATCTTGCTACGATGGCGACATATCTCTTACTACGGCCCAGAGGTACGAGCACCCGCTCACCGACTTGAATCTTTCCCGTGAATTTCTCGGGAACGAGATAAGTAAAACAGCCGTCTAATGGCAAGGGTAATATGACATTAACAAATTTCATACACTGCAAAGATAAGAAGAAAAAAGCAGATACTCACAACATCAGTATCTGCTTTTTTCTACACTTCCCAACTCACCATCAAACTCTACAAGGGCTAGAAATAATATGCCAGCGCAATTTGCCAGCTATTATTATGACTTTTATCCTGCATGACATTGTTCTCAATTGTCTTCAAATCAGCATCAGCTGACTTTCCGCAGGCAACATTATAATTAGCAGAAACCTGAAGATGTTTAAAAAGGGTCGTTCCAAAGCCAAAATTAACACTAAAATCAGAATTCTTCAAGGAATAGCTTGAGCCGTCCTCCCATTTGAAGTTCTTGTTTCCAACATTAATTCCCCACTGGGGACCAGCATAAAGATAGAGATTTGCCATACTGCCTAATCCCCAGCCATAACGAAGATTGACAGGAAGCGTGATCTGCTGCTGCTTGACCGTCACCTTTTCAGACAATAAAGTATTGTCTTTTGCATCCACTTTGGCAGAACGATAATCATACAAGGCAGAAGCGTCCACTCCCAGTCCCGGTAAAGGAAGAGAGATCTTCATCGTGGGACCGAAAAACCACCCGGTACGATTGGAGGCATCAAACACGTTTTCACTAAATGACATATTCGTCACGTTTAATCCTCCCTTTACTCCATACTTGATCTGGGCCATAGTCGGAGTTGTACACAACAGTGCAACCATACAAACTATAACTGAATAAAACTTTTTCATATTAATACTTAAAATTTAAATAACTAATTAACTATTGATCAACTCTAAACTCATTCTCTTCATTCACAGTAAGCACTTTATCCTCTAAAACAAGTCAGAATAATCTGAAAGAACAACTGAAACTTTAAAGCTTTTGACTAAAAGAAAAAGTTCGAAAACACCATATTCTTAAACATAACAAGATAAACAGAAAGAGCATCTCTGTGTAAAACTAAAGTTAGAAGCCCATCTCCTCTCTCCTGAAGAATTACAAAAAGTTCAGGGAAGAAGTAAACGACCAGACGAACATATACAAATGAAGGGTTGCTCATGAATAAGAACAACCCTTCATTTTATGCAATATTAATATTCGTCTTCATTCCATAGAAAATCCTCTTTCGTGGGATAATCCGGCCAAAGGTCTTCAATACTTTCATAGACTTCGCCATCATCTTCTATCTCTTTTAAATTTTCCAGAACTTCATCAGGAGCTCCGGAACGTATAGCATAGTCAATCAACTCATCTTTTGTTGCTGGCCAAGGCGCATCTTCCAATTTGGAAGCTAATTCAAGTGTCCAATACATAGCATCATCTCCTTTACTTATTTTGCGTGCAAAAATAATAAATTTCTAATAAACAGCAAGTAATAATGACATTATTTTTCTGATTATTTATCAATAAAACTTAAAATGTAAGAGATCTTTAATAAAAAAACGCCTATCATTCTCTTTATGCTCCATAAAAGTCCTGTCTTTAAGGAGCAAAATCAAAAATCAACAATAAAATTTTGTTTTGACTTGGTATGATCAAAGAATATGATTCCACAATCATAAAGATCATACGTAACACAGGGTAAAGGATCAGAAATGATCTGTTTCCAAAGATGTCTGTTTTTCCTGTTACCGTGTATTCCTTCAAGTATCAACACAGAATGCTGATTCGATAAACGTAAGAGTTCTTTATAAACCAAAAGATATTTTTCAGAAAGAGGCAGACAAGCTACATCAAATGTTTGCAATTGATTTAAGAGAACAGATAATTCATCCTTAGAATCAACCGTCATAACAGAAGTAAACAGACAACCTGCATGAATATAATGACCATAAATTCCGGAAGAAGGGAGATCAAGAATCCATGACCCAGGTTGTAGAGCATTTGCAATACGAAAATAGAGTTTTCCCAATTTTCGAGAACGATAGTCGACCTTCGGAAACTGTATTTTCAAATCGGCATAGTCATAATAGGGATAAGTCTCATTAACTACATATCTGATAAAATGATATGCAGAAGGAGACTGGACCCCAAAACCATGTATGTGCTTCCATCTCCACACCCTGGAAAAGA
>DHOX01000035.1:0-8968 GCA_002409785.1 Prevotella sp. UBA5379
TGCAAATATACTATAAATAAAGGTATTTAAGACATTATTCACAAGAAAAATCACTTAAAAATATGTCGATGTCTAAAAATGGATTTTCCCTTGATTATCGACAAGTCCTTTATTTAAAAGGTGTATCATCATGTCAAAGAACAATTAACACTATTTTAAGAAATTACAAAATGACATTTAATAGATATCGACAACAAATCATAGGAAATTATCAGTAGGCATTCTTTCTTTACCCAAGATTTGTTTATTCATTGTGTACCCCATTTTATTACTAAAAATGATGACACTATCCACATTTTTATCCATAATTAATTCCATCTTCAAAACCAATTCTCTGAGTTTTGCCTCCGTAATTTCTCCTTCGAATACAGAATTCTGAATCCAACAAAGGTATTGCCGACATAATTTCAACATTTTCGCAACACGCTTTATTCCAATATCATATACCAAAATTACATACATACCTCACCAATACATTTTAAAAGGTTTATATTCCTCTATCCCTAGAATATCCTTCAAAAGTTTGTAACATTCCAATTTAATCAAATGTCGGTAACTGACATTACGCCCTAAGGACCGATGCCGGAAAGTTTCTTGGTATCTATCTTCCATCGCTTTGACAAATATTTTTGCTCCCCTTTGATTTAACAGACAACGATTCAAGTTATAGTCAAAATGCTGTTCCTGTAAAGCATGTTTATTTAAGACTTTGAAAATAACCCTATCGACAATAATCGGTTTAAAAATTTCTGAAATATCCAGGCACAAAGAATATCTTCTTTCTCCTGGTGTATGAAGGAAACTGATTGTCGGATTTAATTGAGTCAGATGAATAGCCCTTAAAGTTTCCGTATAACACATCATATTACCAAATGAAATCAATGCATTAACCTCATTTTTTGGAGGCCGTTTAGTCCGAGGTCCCATCATAAAATCATCGAGTATGACATCAAATGCCGAATAATATAACTTTCTGATATTCCCTTCTATGCCCATCACTTCTTCAACATCTTTTGCATTCGGAAGTGTAGCAGAAAACGTACGAATACCCATCAGGATTTCTCCTAGATCTTTCCCCCTACGATTATAGTAATTCAAGTTCATGACCATATTCCAAGCCGCACCTTGAATAAATTTCCGGGCAATTTCAACTCTTTTCTCCTTATTCATAAAAGCTTTTGCCTGAGCCAATAAAGTCTGACCGGAAAGCAAGCCATCACGAGGCATAAAACTACCTGTATAATTTTCATAGTAGTCGAAAAAATGGACGGGAATATCTTTTTGCCCAAGAAAATCATAAAGAGCACTGTTTGCCCTCAGACTCCCAAAGACATAAAACTCGGCGACATCTTCGACTGGAAGGTACCGTGGCGGTAAAGTAGTCTCCTCTCCAACCTCTTTTTCTGTTACAGGAGTAAATTTCAAGGTATTATCCTTGCGCTCCATTATTCCCGGACTAAAAAGATAAAAACTTCTCTTCATGGCATATCCTCCCTTGTATAACAAAATTCATAATAGCTACAGTTTCTGCATATATTTTTTCTACAAATTTCCGGACAAGATTTCTGATCTACGATTGCAGAAATCGATGTCAACATTTTCCGGATTTCATCCCTGTCAGCATCCGTCAGACATATTTTCCGGGTCTTGTGCAACACAGGATATTCCAGTATACCACTAACCCCTTCAATACCATGTTTTTCAAAAATATACATATAGAATTTCAATTGCCATTCATGCGCATCCTCAATCTTATTTGATTTTTTGATCTCATGAATGACTTTATTTCTTGCATCATAATAATCAACCCTTATCCCATCGATGGCAACCTCCTCATATTTCGAAGAACGCTGGGGATAACTGCTTTCATGGATAAGTTTACCTTCATATACAAGATCTGAATTCTGCTCCATGTTGATGCCATGAGAGAACAGCCAAAGTTTTCTCTTACAGACCAAGTAATAATTAAAATGAGTCCCTGTTACTATCATAGACAATTATCATTATATTCCGAAGGAACATCCGCATCCTTCATCTGTAATCCAAGTTCATGAGTATATTTTCTATTCACCACATAAATACGGGAGGAATTAATTTTAGAATGATCTTCAGAAGGATAAGGAAAGGATTGTTGAGTGATTCCCCCATTATTTTCCAATGCATGGAATTGACCGGTGCTGACAGAAACCAGGAGCTCGGAAGCTCTAATAAACTGATAATTGAAAATACGTTCTTGGTATTCCTCAGACAAAGCTACCGGTAAAGCCTTGATAGCATCAAACTGCTTATAAAAATCTGCTTCCCTTTCGTCACTTTCATCTAACGGTTTCAAGTCGTGAATTATAAAATCCGTCAAACATCTCCGGGTCATCTGATATTCTTCTTTTTGTGGGTCAGACCAATCCGGGTATACGTCATCAATAACTTTCTGCAATTGCTCCTCTTTTACGATCCCCTTCTGATCCTTTTCTATCATCAGTAAATCATTTAAAGTACGGGAAATGACTTTAGAATCTTTATAAATAAATTGATCCTGTTCATTTCTTTCCTTAAAGACGAAACATGTACAGATCCCCTTTTCCCGTTTCCTGTTAACCCGGCCAAAACGCTGAAGCAATGCATCTATCGGAGCCGGTTCAGAATAGAGCACATCAAAATCAATATCCAAACTAATTTCAATAGCCTGTGTACCGACAAGCAGATTAACCTTTTCATTCTGCAGCAGAGATTCATGACAAAACCGGTCTTCACTATTGAATTTTCCATGGAGGAGAACTTTCTGACGAGCGGTCAAATTCTGGAAAACATATTGAGAAGCTTCAACGGTATTGCAAACAACCAATACTTTCTTCCCTGCATCAATATCTTTCTGAATCAGATCTAAAGCTTCCATCAATTTCCCCTCCAACAGTCTGACCTGATGACGTCTAAAAGACTGGTAAAGTTTGTTATCTGCCCTTATTTCCTGAAAAGGTCGGATCACATTCTCGATTTCCCGTTTCATAAAAGAAGGAAGAGTAGCTGTCATGATATGAACACTTACATTCATGAACTTTACAGCAAACTGGAGGAGTACGATCACTTGAGCGAACAATCCCGCATCATACGCATGAATTTCATCAATGATAAAATATCCCCCACACCATTCAAATAACCCCTTTTCATAGCCTTTCAGACCAAACAAAGACTTCAGGAGTTGAAAGGGGGTCACGATTTTGACCGGAGTGACCATCGATTTGAAGCCATCTACCAATTTGAGAATATCATCTACAGAATAAGATCTGTCAGACATTCTGGTCTCTATATACTGAGCCAATTTCCCATGAACCATCCCTACCTTCTTCTCTGATGACGGCATATCCTCGTTCATCCGCTCATACATTGCATTAATGGATGCTGTATAAGGCAAAATATAGAAAGTTCGTCCCTGTCCCTTCACACACAATTGATGTCTGAGCCAAGCAAAAGCAGCCTCCGTCTTCCCTGATCCTGTCGGAGCCACCAGTAAGACGTTTCCCACACACTTAGCATCCTCATCCTGATGATGATAAAAAGGATATTGATATAAGAACTTAAAATCATCAGCATCCAGTTTCAGCAGATGTTGTATGCCCGCAGATGCCAAGTGATCACACTGCTTAAGTCCACCAGTAAGCAACAGTCTAAAGAAAGTACCGGGATCCTTAATATTTTTATTATTCCGACATTCCTTACAGATAAGATCGACCAAATCAACGGGTAGAGAACTCTTCTGGTGGATTCCATATTCATCCAGCAAAGACCAAACGGAATGATAATCCAATTTTTCGCACTCCTTGTCATAATCTATAGGATCATCCCCTTCCAATGCCCATTCATCCCGCACATAATTATGATCAACAAAGCTGAACAATTCTGCTAAAGATTTATGATGTCCCAATACCGGAAACTCCACCAGTTGTTTTTCCTCCTCATCCAGATCAGAATTCAAAATGAAATAAAGAGAAAACAGTTCATGACGCTGATGAAACCAGTGATCCGGCTGCTTGCGTAATAACCTCTGAAATTCCGGATGAGCTTTACCAGTATCGTGAAAGACAATTGCCTCTTCGAGAATTTTCCAGAATTCCGGTCTGTCATCCACAGGAAGATCAGGAACACACATTTCTAATTGCCTCATAATATTGAGGCAATCATCAACATGTTCCTTTAAAGAAACTTTCGGTTGTGACTTAGCCAGCATCAGATACTTCCCGGTTTGGGTATTATTCGTTTCTATCAAAGTTCAAATGATGAAAATAAATATCAATTTTACGATCTTTAATTGTATCCTCAAAAGCATGAATATCAGTAGGGAAATCACCCATCTGATAAGGAATCACTGAAAAGGCCTGCGTTCCCAAGTTCTTCCGAGGCAATGTGTCAGTAAAGTATACCGGGAGAGCCTGGATAACACCTGGCAAATAATGTCCGGAGAAGGGGACGATCTGCCCTTTAATTCTGGAAGCAGTATTCATTTCCTGCAGTTCACGTACTTCTATACCTTCCACACTTGCCAGGTCATTGCTTCTACCCAGCAGAATCTGAAAACGAGGATTACGGAAGTACTCAACAAGTTTTTCTTCTTTTAAATAGAGAAACAACTTACAATCATACAGGAATTCCCGCTGCAGGACATTCGATTTCATCTTGTTATCAGGAGTTCCTTTCCCCGTCAATCCCACCTGATAAATGGTTTCCAAATCAGTCGATGCCGCTCCATATTCAAAATAATATCCGATCTCCAGTTGATGATGATCAATATAATTTCCAGCACATGCATTTATCAGTCCCAGCACAGTACTTAGAGGAGGAACAAGAAGTGTAGGCTGGTAACCGGATATTACATTCGGATAGCGGAAGCTTGAAGTCCATGAACTGATCTCAATACGGTACACCTTCATCATACCATTTGCTGTTTGATTTGTTGTGCATAATGATCAATAGCCCTATTAACCGGTTCAAATTCTACTAAGTCTTTATAATCAGAAGCCAGTTTTTCCAAATCCTGATCATATTCATCAAAGAAACCACTTCGTTTCCCAATAAAGATTTTTCCTCTGAAAGTCGATTTATAATCTTCAATTACTTCTCTTAAACCTTTTACATTCAACACTGCTTTCTCGTCGCGGTCACCATCACTCACTGCAATATGAGAAAAAGGATGATTTCCCGTCACTGTAGTCGCCAACACAATAAGTTTTGGAGTCACATCACCCAGATTATTAGTCTGCATAGCACCTCCTGAAATATCTTTCAGTGCCAAAATCGTATCCCAAACACGTTGCTGTCTCATTTGTAAAGGTAAGCGAATTAATTTACCTGTCCCAAACGGATCCTTTATTTCCATCCCACCTTCAGTCACGGCAGCCTCCTTCAGACTCTCTGAAAGATTTTTAAATCCACTACGGTTATAATCAGAAAACGTACCTACCATATCTGCATCCAGGGAAAACATCCCCTTCATCACAGCACTATATTCCTGTCTTTTATAAGGAACTGAATCCCCGTCCTGCCTTGACATACTTGACCAGTTTGCTGCAGGATGGACTGAAGCTACTGAAACCAGTGCTGAATTTTTCAAAGGAGAAACTCTTGTAACCGTGATGTTACGCGTTTTTTTCTTCCCCTTATCTTCATATTCTTCTGTCGCTGCACGCATATAACCAAAAACATCGTCATCAGGATATTTAATGGGATTTGCATTCGTAAATGCGATACTCTTGTCACGAATAACAGGAGAAAGTTTCCAATTAAAGTCTTTTTGAAGAGTATTCCTCCACCAGTATCTCCAAGCCTGGCCAGAAACATATACATAGTTCTCTCCATTCTTGTAAATAGACTTCGTCTTTACAGAATTATCAAAATTAGACGAAGTGTCAGCTCCGCTATTGTTTAGTGCCACGACATCAACATCCAGCAACACGAATCCTTGAACTTTCAAATTGTTTTCCATATTCTATTTATTTTAATCATTCTTTTATAGCATGATCTTTCACCGGTTCAACAGCAATTTCCCGATGCTGTTCATGGAGTTTCTCATAGATAGCGATTTCTAAGACATCCCTTGTTTCCTTCCACGAATCAATATCAGGGAAAAGATAATCCACATAATCTTTGACGCTGACAATGAGGTCACTATTCCCTTCATCATAATTTTTAGCAACTACATCCTTCAAAATAATTCTTCTCAACAAGTATGAATTTGTAGCAGCATCTAACTTTTTCAAGACTTTGCCAATTCCCCGGTCATCATTGGAGGAGATGATGAAATCTGCCATCTGTTCAATTTTATCAACTGTCTCTTTCTTCATATTTAAGATCTTTAAAACATAAACTTTTACAATCTGAAAAATAAATTCATGCACTCTAACAAAATCAAGCATTTGCGGTAAAATAGATTTGCCATTCAGCAAAGATTCATAAATAGTATTTTGCCAATATTTAAAATCTTCATTGGTCACTACAGTAATCTTTTTATTCTCCTTGACCTGAAAAACATTTTCTTGTTCATTATAAGAAGCACCTTTTTTCCAATAATACCGCGAAATAAATGAATTCCAACAATCCTTATATTGCCCTCTCTGCGTAAAGACATAAAAGTGCATTATCTGAAATGGCAACTGATGGATAGTTAATTCAGGGTTTGCTCCAAAATTTGAAAAATGGTATAATGTCAAGCCACAGGATTTATGATCAAACTCTTTTTTCTCGTCCTCCAGAACCTGATCGGCATATCTGAAAAGGGCCGTTCCAGGCATGCTTGATCGTGCCCGGAGAATTGTTCCTGGAGCTATCTTCCCAACTGCAGAAAGATTCTTGTTACAAACCCACTGACCAAAGAATTTTGAAATATCAGGCACATTACAGGAAATCAAAGCCAGCTTTCCTTGCAGTAGTTCACAGGCAAGAGGCAGGAAAAAAGATCTGATGATTATTTCCTTGGAAAGCATGATACCGCTTTGGAAATCATGATGAAAGTTTACGAATGTTTTTGAACCCGTCAACACCATATTATTTCTTCCACCAGGAAAGACCATTGTCTTACGCCCAGTTATTCTACAGAATCCAGGCTGTCCGCCTTCATCATTCAGTAAAGACAAATAATATTTTTGAGTTTCTTGCTTTTTTCTATCGCCCTTGAAGGCGGGTTGAGTGATCGTAGAATCAAGAAAAAACGAATTCAATTTAGCATTCCATTTATCTATATAGATATCTGCTACCAGCATAATCAACTCCAGAATATCTTTTTCTCCCTGGTAATGCCGATCCACCTCTTCAAGGGCATATCCTCCCGCATCCACGAAAGGGTCCCCCGTTGGCTTTATCAGCCAATTATAATCTACATTCTTATACGTTTGTTTCATGCCTTATCTTATTAAGTCTCATTAATTTCGTTCACGCATTCCGACTACCTTGTTACGACAAATCATCAGTTCGACTATTAACTCCTATACATCCGAAACCCTGTGAGCACTCCTCCCCAATTCCTCCTTCAAAAGCAATATGTAAAAGTTCTGTCGGAGCTGCAAGTTTAAAATGATACATGAACCCCCGAACTCTTGTCTGTTGAGGCGTACCCGCTTTGATTGTCACAAGTACCGACTTTGGCTCCCCCTGTAAATCCAGACAAAATCCAGAAGTATCACCATCAAAAGATTTACCATAATAAGCCTTATACCGTGACAATAGGCCATTCAGAACAGCCTGATTATAATGTTCGCTCCCAGGCATCTGATATTGCGTTCGATCACCTTCCCTTTCTCTGATACATACAGGAGAAAGAGTTACGAACTGCATAACTTCCTGAAAATTAACCGGATGGAGTACTTCTACTTTCAAGACGGAAAACAAGACTTTATAATCACTGTTTCCTATAACCAGTTTTTGATTCGCAAATAGTCCTTCAACAAATTCAGAAGTACTTTTCTCTGGTAAAAAGCCTATCAGCCACTCTACACGATCTCCTAAGATATTAACACAATGAGCTTTAGGAAGAAGTCTGTACCTTTCAAATTTCAATCGAGAATAGCAAAACAATTTAAACCGTTTACCATTTTCAAGTTGGAATCCATTATTATGAAGCCATGCCGAGTATTTTTCATCTGCACTTGCCAGGAGTTTGTAAATGACAGCAGACTGCTCATACTGATAATTAAGGGGTAGGCAGTCACCGTATTTTTCTCTATCAATCGCTAATGTTAACTTAAATCTCATATTCTTTCACTATTAATACCATGATAAGTCACCATTTCATCAGAAGAGTATTTTTCTCCCAGAGAAACAACAATTATCAAATCATTTTATTTATCTACGAAACTATCCAAAGCCCGTTATTTCGAAACATTCCATAATTCTACACCTTTATTCTTAAAGAGGCTATACATCTAATGCTTTCCACGTAAGAACAAATATAACGAATTAATTTTATAATCCAAAATAATCACCGATTAATTTAAATATTTTTATTTCCATTTGGAAGTTTTTTATTAATCCTGGTCTTTTCATAAAAGGAAATCTGCCCAAAAGATAACAATAAACCAGTTGGTGCATGTAACAAACCATCTGTACCGCAACTATGGGAAAGAACACCCATTACTTATCTGTTAGGAGATCCCTTCCGTCTGCCTGTATTGACAGACAACAGGAAAAAGGCTTCTATAGCATATCCCACACATCTAGAAGTTCTCCAGGTTTCTATTAAGACAAACCTTATCAAGGTCAAGACTCCGTCCCGGAACAAGATGATACTGTCTTTGAGGAAGCACCTTCCCTTTAGGATTTTCAGTCAGATAGTCCGTCAACACCAAGTCAGCATCCTGACAGCAAAGATAATCCAGCAAGACCGTCAGTCCCTCCGTACAGAAACGATCATTCGCATTGAGGACCTAGTCATATTTCCCTTCAACCTCTTTCACGAATGACTCAATGCTGACCAAAATGGTGCATT
>DHOX01000035.1:9176-25768 GCA_002409785.1 Prevotella sp. UBA5379
CCAAAATGGTGCATTATGGTCATATCCAAGCTACTCATTCAATGCTAAAATAATCACTCTATAAGGGAAGAAAAATATTAATAGAGTCCCTCAAGGAGGGAGAATTCAAAAGAAACATCCATTTTAACCATTTCCTCACTCCGCCGCATATTCAAGCAAACCGTAATATATCTTATTCCCGCCAGCGCAAGACACAAGAAGGAGAGTGCAATTACAAGTAAAAAGTAAACATCATAAAAAAGATTTTTTTATCCTTAGAAAAGGATAAAGAAGATTCTTTTCTATCGACGACAATATGCTATAGTTCAATAAACAAAGGTAATCAATTTCGGCGAATATTTCTCCCTTCAGAGATGCTTTTTGAGTTTTTCGCCATCCAACTATTGATTATCCCGATTTAAGTTTTATCTTTGCACGTAATCAATACAATCATTCAACTCATCATGGCAGAAATCATTATTACTCCTAAAAAACAAAAAATTGCGATCCCCCATTATCTGAGCATCAACGGACAGATTCTGGGCGTCATGAAGGACGCACCAATACATCTCCGTATTCCCACAGGAACTTACAATATCACTATTAAAAGTATGTTCAAATTTATTGAATCCTCTACTACTGTACCTATCGTTAATGACGAGGATGTTTGCGAAGTACAATTCTGTGACCGGGAGAGAATATGGAATATTCTGTTCAATATTGATATGGTACTATGGCTTATCAAACGAATTATCCATATCGGAGCCCCCTGGGATGCGATCTATGAATCTGTCAGCAACGGATTCTTTGCGATCTGGCTCATCAGAGTGTGGATCATCCGGAAAAAATACTTTAAGATGAAATTGACGAGACTGAACGGATGACAAGACATCCGTGGCAGAAAACTGCTCCTGGGTCTCCAAATCTTGGACAAGATGCTGGTGTTGACAAAAAGTAAACAAAATGAGGAGAGAGATAACAGATGAGGGATTTCTGAAAAAGTAATCATACTTGAAAAGGCAGATGATCTATCAAGTTGATAAATCTTCATTTACCTGAATAATATTGAGAAGATATGCCAAAATTATTTGATATTTGAATGGCTTTACCCTACCTTTATACCTGTCGAAACGATAAATTCGGCAATGATCAAGCACATCATTAAAAACAGGTATCATGAACAACACTAAAGAAAACGAGTTGCTAACCCCACACTTCAGCAAGTGGGAAATGAAAAGGTCCGAAACAGCTCTCCGGCACAATCTGATCAATGAACCAGATACAGAACAATGGAGAAGTCTATACATCTTATGTTCCTCTGTCCTGGAACCATTAAGACTCCGTTTCGGTGCCATTATTATCACAAGTGGATTTCGCAGCAAAGAGTTGAATGAACGGATCGGGGGTGTCATTAATTCACAGCACTGCTGTGGAGAAGCAGCCGATATTTATATTGGTTCATCCGAAAAAGCAGTTAAGTATTTTAATTTCATCCAGGAGAACACTGACTTTGACCAACTTATCTCCGAACCGTCAGGCAGACGACTTGCAAACGCAAGTTGGCTCCATGTCAGTTTTACGACACGCCATCCTAACCGTCATCAGATCATCATAAAACAGATCATTCCCAACAAAAATCCGCGAAGATGAACTACACAAATAGCCATCTTCGCGTGAAGAACAATAAACTTCCTCCAAAGAAGTCTATCTTATAAAAATCATATCTAAACCTTTCCCATCAAGTAAAGGGACGAGATTCTCACATCAGAGGATCACTCAGGGCTTACAGCAGATGTCTGGATAAAATTATCACGTATCACCTTTTTATCAATGTTTTTATAGTAAATAGATTAAAACAGGTGGATCTTAAAACAGAGAATTCCCTTTTCAGGGCCGGATTCTCCCCGCATTTTTCAAATGCTCCAGCAAACATCCACAAAGTCCCTTCCGATCAATGATGCCATGAAATCTCGTCCCAGTAATTCTGATTCACAGTTATCTTTGCATCCCCTTCTACAGGTTGGTCCGAATGAGTATCAGCCTGGGAAGGATCAAGAGTTATCGTCCCAGAGTTTTCATCAATATTAACGCCACCAGAGGAGGCTGCCAAAAAAGATTCACATTGTAATTTAATAACTTTAATAACAGGTTTTGTGTATTCCATAAGTTTTATTTATTATATAAGATCCATGAGATTGCTTCATCTTCTGTCAAGACAAAAACCATGTGAACGACGGTTGTGTTTCCCAGGTGGGATCCGGCTTCCTCTAAGACGATGCATAGAGTCCCCTTGATTCTGATCAGTACTATCCAAGGAAATCGTCCTCATACCCTTCTCTGTTGCAACTGATAATTTACATTCCGTCTTGTCTTCTATCATCATATACCAGCGGAAAGCCCTCAATCTGCAATCGGTATTCCTGCAACAATAGAGTCGGTCATTTGAGAGCATATAGGCATTTTGTCCTTCAAGCCGCTGGTCCTTGTAAATGCCGATAAAATGCGTACCATCCCGGTTAAAGTCCATCCTCTCATCCTGATAGCCAACCGGCAGATCCACTGAAGTCTGGGCAATAATATAGGGAGCCTGGGCAAATCTGCCGTAAACCAGATAAGGAACATTAGCATCCAGGTCATCACCATCTACCTTTTTAAACATGATTCCTGCATGACCCTCAGTAGCCAGTTGATAAGCCTGGACATGCAAGCCGAATATTTCCTTATAATTACCAACCTTGCAAGGCAGCATAAGTGTATTAAAATGATAATCTTTAAACTTACGGCCAATTGTAATGATCGTATCACCCATCATGGATTGCAGGTCACTGCCAGAAGCCATCAAATTACGATACCCGTCCAGACGGTCAATCCGATAAAGTTGAACGGTATTAAATCTATATGGCTTGCTCTTGTAATAAGCGTCCACAGGAGTACTGTAATAACACATATTGTTCTGATACCTTAAGGTGCGTTTTTTTTGCATTACCATTTTGAAGTCCTTCCTAGAGCCTTTAAGACATAAATGTCGGGAAGAAATCTCCCCTTCATCCGATCGGTGCCTGTATAAAGCCGGGAACAAGTCATCCTGGAAGAGATAGAAGCCATTGGTGACATCATACAACAAATACTGGCAATCTCCATTACTATCTGTTCCGTCCTTATAGAGACGAAACAGATCATCTCCCGGAACAGCCTCGGAAGCCTCCTGGAAATAGGGCGGGCCTCCCATATAGTTAATGATATGATCCTCGGGCCGATAAGAACTCCGTAAGAGATTGCATCCGGCATACCCATATTTCTTTCCGTCTATCACTACATAAGACGAAAAGAAATATAAGCCCCCGTCAACAAGCTCCGCACTATCAGAAGCCGACGTAATTTGAGTAATTTGAGTAAGTTCAGTTTGTGCCTTGCCCGATTTTATTATAAAAGCGAATAATAGCACAAAAAGAACACGATTTTTACAAATCATATTCAAAATTGTTTTTATCGTATTAGATTCGACAAATGCAAATATAAAACTTTTTTTTATTCTAGCAAAACAAATCGGCCAATAAATGCATAGAAAATGCATTTATTAACATAAAAGATGAGCGTCACCAGATAACATTCACCCTATCTGCCCCTACTCTTTTAAGATAAATGCGAAATAAGCTGTTTCTTTTGAAGACAAAAAGCCGGAAAGAGGATTTCTGCACCATCCCTTCCCAAGATGTTCCGCAGTATCCTCTCCCCGGCTGTCTTCAAAATATAAAATGCTGCAATCTCCTCAAAACTCACTCGTAAAGTGAAATTTGACATGTTTAAAATCCTGTTCCGCCATACTCAACATATAACTTGAGTCTGCCAGAAACACATCACGTCCCTCACGGTCCTTGGCCATATATTGGTACTTCCTTTTCTTAAAATCATCCAGTTCGTCCGCATCGCCCGATTCTATCCAGCAAGCCTTGTACAAGTGAATAGGTTCCCAACGACATTTGGCATTGTATTCATGCTGGAGACGATACTGGATGACCTCAAATTGCAGTTGTCCGACAGTTCCAATAATCCGACGGTTATTAAACTGACTGACAAAGAGTTGTGCTACTCCCTCATCCATAAGTTGTTCTATCCCTTTGTGGAACTGTTTACTCTTCATCGGGTCATCATTCTCAATATATTTGAAGAGAAGCGGAGAAAAACTCGGCAGTCCCTTAAAGTGAAGATTCTCCCCTTCTGTGAGCGTATCCCCAATCTTGAAGATACCATTATCCGGCAATCCCACGATGTCTCCCGGCCAAGCTTCATCCACCGTACTCTTTCGCTGAGCCATAAACTGCGCCGGAGAAGAAAAGCGGACCGTCTTGCCAAGTCGGACATGCCAGTAAGGAGTATTGCGTACAAACTTACCCGAACAGATCTTACAGAAAGCAATACAACTTCTATGATTAGGGTCAATATTAGCCGTGATCTTGAAGATAAACCCCGTGAACTTCGGTTCCGTAGGAAGGACGATACGTTCTTCCGCCTTTGTTGCCCCAGGATAAGGAGCAATCTGGACGAAACAGTCCAGCAATTCCTGCACGCCGAAATTATTCAGAGCAGATCCGAAAAATACCGGAGCCATCTCAGCACTACGATAACGATTCTCATCAAAATGAGGATATACCCCCTGAACCAGTTCCAGATCACCACGCAACTGTTCCGCTCCCCGTTCTCCTACATGCTTCTCCAGATCCTTCGATTTAATATCAACGGATATTTTCTGAGTCACTCGTTGCTTATCAGGAGTAAACAGATTTAACTGTTGCTCAAAGATATTATACACCCCTTGAAAGTGCATTCCCTCACCGATTGGCCAACTTAGAGGAACAACATGAATTTTCAGTTCCTTTTCAAGTTCGTCCAGCAGATCAAAAGGATCACGGCCCTCACGGTCCATTTTATTGATAAAGACAATGACCGGCGTATTGCGCATACGGCACACCTCCATCAACTTGCGAGTCTGAGCCTGAACACCCCTTGCAGCATCAATGACGATGATCGCAGAGTCCACAGCTGTAAGTGTGCGGTAAGTATCCTCAGCAAAATCCTGATGACCGGGGGTATCCAGAATATTCACCTTATAAGGAGCTCCCGACATCTCTTGCGGGAGATAATCAAATTCCATGACAGAGGTAGACACAGAGATACCACGTTGTTTCTCAATATCCATCCAGTCAGACGTAGCGGTCTTTCTGATCTTGTTATTCTTGACAGCACCAGCCACCTGAATCTGCCCGCCGAACAGCAGAAACTTCTCCGTTAGAGTAGTCTTTCCTGCATCCGGATGAGAGATAATGGCAAAAGTCCGTCTTCTTTCTATTTCGTTCATTTTTTTAATTCCGTATTCATTCATTTCCAGATAATCCCATCAAGGCCGAGTCACCCTTCCACGCCATTCCTCAGGTATCTGACAGCAACCATCAGAGAATCAGCAATCAACAGTATTCAATCCGCGGGACATCTGATGCATGTTTTCCATACAGAGATGGAGACTGTCCAGCCAGTAAGGGATCGTTACACCAAAGGTCTCCTTGAACTTTGTTTTATCCAGCACCGAATAAGCCGGACGCTTCACAGGAGAAGGGAACTCATCACTATGACAAGGAAGGATATTACAAGAGGTATGACCGGAAAAGATGGCGATCATTTTTGTAAAATCATACCAGGAAGTCACTCCTTCATCAGAGAAATGATAAATGCCGGTATGTCCCTTATAAGCACGTGACTCCACGATATGAAAGATCATCCTGGCTAGATCGCCAGCGTACGTAGGGGTCCCGCACTGGTCAAAGACTACTTTCAAGGCAGGTTTTTCAGCCGTGAGTTTCAGCATGGTCTTGACAAAATTATGTCCATACTCAGAATACAACCATGCTGTACGGAGGATGATATGGTCCACGCCCGTAGCCTTGATTTTCTCCTCTGCATGCAGTTTCGTCTCCCCATATACCCCAGAGGGTGTACCTTTCTGATCTTCCCGGCAAGGCGTATTATACGGATCCCCTCCAAAGACATAGTCTGTACTGATATGGACGAGCAGTCCGTCCACCTCTTTCATGGCGAGTGCCAGATTTTCCGGTGCCGTTGCATTCAATAGTTCGCAGAGATCATAATGATCTTCAGCCTTGTCCACATTTGTATAAGCAGCACAGTTGATGATGCATTTGACATCATTTTCTTTGACCACTTTTCGGATTTCCTCCCTGTTAGTAATATCCAACTTACGGTATCCATCACAAACATCTGTAAAGATATAATTATCCTTACTATTCTTTACGACAAGCTGGATCTCATTTCCAAGTTGCCCGTTAGCACCCGTAACCAATATATTCATTGCATTTGCTATTTAAAAGTCACCTTTACCATATACTCTATGAAGATCGAATTGATCACGCTCCTGCTTCATCTCGCGAAGAAAGATGAAATCAATCGTGGTCCCCAAAATCAAGTCCTTCATCACGGTCCTTGATATAATAGTCGCTGAGCATTCCCACAAAAGTTGAAATTTCTTTGACAGCCGCTTTCGTTTCAGGCGTAATCTCCTTGCCCTGCATCTTCAGAAGAGTTATACCATAGATTGCATCAAAACAAGTCTCAATCTCACTCTCCCTCTCTAAATCATTGATCACCATACGAGGGTTATCCAGGCCCGATTCCTGGGCCTCTTTAAGCAAGCCACGCTTATTTCTGCTTCGCAGTTCTACTATATAAGGCAACACCTTATAATATTCAGCGTTATAAAACGGAAACTTGTTCGACTGAAGAAGATGATGATGCAGGTCTACCATATCCGTCATGACCACCTGATTGATATTCAAATGCCCATACTCCCGTTTACCCTCTTCATTCATCATCCGGATCAAGTCACCGAACCAGTCCTCCTCCTCTTCCTGCTGTTCTTCCGTATAACCAGTAAACTTGGAGATGTAGTTTTCTTTTATCTGAGCCAGGGAGCACCCCATTGCCCTGATCGTATCTTCTATCTGCCACATATAGAGCAGATATTCCGCAATATTTTCTTTTCTAAGTTTTTTGGCAATAAACACGACAGAAAAAATAAAGAGTTAAAGAAATTGAACAGAAATGCCCATCACTTCCTCACTTATGCATGAAAAAGTTGATAAAAGACAAATTGAATATCGTTCCGATAAGAGCGATAATAGAACAGATAATAACGATTCCCCCGATGATATGGTTAATGATACGGATACCCTGAACATCAAATTTATTACGGATCTTATCCACCATCCACGTCAGTCCATACCACCACAAGTTAGCGCCAAAGATAATGCTTAAATAACCGACAACCATTTGGAAAGGATGACCAGGCATGATGAAAGCAAACTGGGCGAAAAGGGCAATAAAGAGGAAAACGATCAATGGATTAGCGAAAGTAATCAGAAATGCAGTGACTGCATTATGAAGCAATGTCCCTTTACTCTTATTATGGGTGACATGTGCATTTTCCATCGGTTTACTCCGATAACAGTAGATGCCAAAAAGTAACAGGACGATACCTCCGATCACCTGAAAATAAAATTTCGTAGACGGATTCTTGAAGAAATTCAGGACGAAACTCATACCCAGGCCCGTAATCAAGGCATAGATAATATCACTGACAGAGGCTCCGAAGCCAGTAGCCATTCCATACCATCGTCCCTTGTTGATTGTACGCTGTACACACAAGATACCTACCGGTCCCATTGGTGCAGAAGCGATGATGCCAATCAGCATCCCCTTGAAAATGACATTCAGTATGTTAAATTGAAGAAAATCCATAACAAGTTGCAAAGATACGTATTAATCACTTATTATGCAAATAAATACATCTCTTTTTAAGAATCAGAATATACGTCGAAGCCTATCAAAGGCCTGTAAAAAAGCAGTGCCGAAAGATCCGGCACTGCTTACTATATCCGTTTTCCTCCTGTCTGGCCCATGAGTCCTCTGTGCACTTTAAGCAGCATAGGCAGCCATCAGGAAGAGCCCTTATCTGACTTTGGGTTCTGCCACTGGTTCCGCAGCCTTGCCCGCAGCAGTATTATCCACTTCCCAGCCTACAGCACTGGCACCGAGGATAGCAGCGGAAGAACCATCAAGCGTACTAATCAGGAACTTCGCCTTCCCCTTGAATATCGTAAGGACATGTTCATCATAACTTTCTATCAAAGGTTTCATCAGCAAATCACCGGCTTTGGTCAGACCACCGAAGAATATGTATGCTTCAGGACTGGAAAAAGCAGTAAAGTTAGCACATGCTTCACCCAGCATACGCCCCGTAAACTCATAGACACGCTTAGCCAACTTATCCCCCTTGGCAGCAGCAAGGCTGACATCCAGAGACGTGATTTCCTCAGGGTTCTTCCCACGCAGCAAACTCTCCTCATCACTGTCTTTCAAATACTGACGGGCTGTACGAGCTACACCCGTGGCAGAACAGTATGCTTCCAGACAACCTCTACGGCCACAACCGCAAAGACGACCATCCTTGCCATGAACCATCGTCACATGGCCAAGCTCTCCGGCAAACCCGTCACAGCCATAAACCATCTGGCCGTTGATGACGATACCAGAACCCACACCTGTACCCAGCGTGATCTCAATAAAATTTTTCATTCCACGGGCTGCCCCGTAAGTCATCTCACCCAATGCTGCTGCGTTAGCATCATTGGTCAGAGCCACCGGGATACCCAAAGCCTTGGAGAATATATCTGCCAGAGGCACAATACATGTATGAGCCCACTCTAAGTTCGGAGCATACTCAATCGTGCCATTGTAAAAATTGCCATTAGGAGCTCCGATTCCCATTGCCTTTATTTTCTTGATTCCACCTACGGAATCAATCACCGGCTCCAGGGCGACAAGAGAAGCCTTCACAAAGTCATCTACGTTCTTATACACCTGGGTCTTGATAGCTGTGGTAGCCTTAATGACCCCACGGGTATCCACGATACCAAAAACGGAGTTTGTTCCTCCCAGATCCAGACCGATAACATAAGGTTTCAAGACATCCTCATTGTCCGTCACTGTTGCTTTTGTTGCTGTTTCTGCCATGTTTTTCTATATTAAGTAAGTTTCTATTGTTCCTACAAAGTTAGGAAAATCTTTCGAACATCCAAACGATTCGTCTGTTTTTTTCTTCTGTTTGCCTACACAGAAGGAAAGACCCTCCCATCGCCTACCTGCCCACAATGTTCTCTACTTGAGACAAGGTAATTAAGGTATCCATCACCACCCTACAAGGGAAAACGAACAAGTAACTTACATTAATTATCCGCTATTTTATATAGAATACAGCAGCGGATATACCATTTAATTTAACTGTATCTGATACTTTTCCTGATTGATACCTCACTTTACCTGAAACCAACTTGGCAATCCCTTTGCCCAGATGGGCAATCTTTGCCGACACCTTCTGATCACTGGGATTAAGCGCTATAATATATGTCTGATCATCTGCCGTGCGCTTATAAACCATCGGATAAGGCTTGTCCACATCACTGACAAGCTGCCATCCGCCGTCATTATCCAACGCAGGAGACGAATGCCGCAGCCGGATCAGATCACGAGTAAAGTTCAATAACGAATTTTTATCTTTCTCCTGAGCGGCAACCGTCAGCCGACCATTATCCGTAGCTACCGGGAAATAGAGTTGATCCGGTCTGCATGTAGAGAACCCTGCCGTCAGTCCCGGAGTCCACTGCATCGGCGTACGCGTTCCCGCACGGTTATTACTCCCCTCCTTACTTGGCAGGTTCATCTGATATTTCATACCGATTTCGTCACCATAATAGATGAAAGGCACTCCTGGCATGGTCAAGAAGAAAGTCATGGTCACCTTCAACTGGTCAAAGGTGTTCCGTGTGCCAATATTCGGACGCTGATAATCATGGTTTGCCGTCGGCAGGGCAATATACCCTATATTCTCCGTCTTTTCATAAGCATTGGAGAAATTATCTATAAACTGTTTCAACTCTCCTTTGCCCGCCTTGTCAAAATAGCATTCTCCATAGCCATCATTCTTATGAGATTTCCCCCAAGGGGTATCAGGAGCAAAGAAAAGAGAGGCATAACCCTTAATGCCAAAATGAATCATAAAATCAATATTGAAACCTGCAGGAATAGCTTCGGCAGGATTACTCCACTCAGAGATCAACACACACTGAGGATAATGCTTATCCTTCCATGCCCGCATCTCTCTCCAGAGTTTCGAAGTCTCAACTTTTCCAGGATCATTCTTAACCAGAGAAGAAGCCATATCCACACGGAAGCCGTCAACCCCTTTATCAAACCAGAACGACATAATGTTCCTGATTTCCCGTCGGACAGCCTGCGGACCAGGTGCCGTAACCGGCTGCTCCCAACTATGATCAGGATGAGCAAAACCATAATTCAATGCCGGCTGACATTCAAAGAAATTTTTCTCATAATATTTTGCTCGAGGAGCATTGATTTCCACATAACGTCCACGCGTACTGGACTGCGGATTCGGGCTCTGATGCCTGAGAGCAATCTCCTCTTTATCATGTTTTGATATAGTATCCGTCCAGATATAATAGTCGGCATAATGACCATTGGGATCACCGTTTGCGCTCTCTTTAAACCACTCACACCGGTTACTGGTATGCCCGGCTACAAGGTCAAGACAAACCTTTATTCCACGCTTATGTGCCTCTCTGATGAGATTAACCATATCCGTATTCGTGCCGAAACGAGGATCAATCTTATAAAAATCGATCACATCATACCCCCCGTCAAACCAACCAGATTCGAATACCGGGTTCAGCCAGATAGCATTTACTCCCAACGACTTGATATAATCCAGTTTTTCGGTAATTCCTGGAAGGTCACCAATGCCATTCCCGTCCGTATCCATATAAGACGACGGATAAATCTGATAGAATACTGCATTACTCAACCATGCCGGTCCCTTTACAGATACACCGGACTGAGCGGAAACCGATCCCGCCATCGTTAAGGCTAATGCCATTGCCAATACTGTCTTTTTCATTTTTAAAGAGATTTTACTTATCCAGTTATAAAATATTAAGATTATGCCCCCAAATGTACACAAAGAAAATGAGAAAACCGCTAATAAAGACGGAAAGTCTGTCAGATCCTGTGAAAAGATACCCAAAGAAAGCCGATATTGCTGTACCGGCTTCCTGTCAGAAAAAAGATTATTGCTTATATCCAGGATTTTGCCTGAGGTTCGTATTCAGATTCAATACAGAATAAGGAATAGGATAAACATTCGTATAACCGGTATTGTCTATGACATAGTCACCTGCTGAGGCATTATGATGGACTCCCTGGTAACGGTCAACCGTAGGTTCAGTAAACGTACAGAACCGGATCTGGTCCTGACGGCGGGTACCCTCCCAGGCCAACTCTATCATACGTTCATCCAGAATATCATTCAGGTTCAGAGAGACGCGTGGAACAGCCCCAGCACGCGTGCGGATCTGGTTGACCAGTTGCAAAGCCCCCGCTTTATCACCCAGCCGGTACTCAGCTTCTGCCTTCATCAGAAGCGCATCACCATAACGCCAGATAACCAGGTCGTTATTGTTATCTCCCTGGATAGAAGAAGAAGTATCATACTCATATTTTCTGAAGCGTGCACCTGCACATTTCACATCATGAGCATCTGAGCCTGGGGCAAAATCCACGACCACCTTAAGCGGCTCATAGCTCAGAGCCTGACCGGTAACACCATCCTCAACCGTCTTTCCACCGGTCTGGGAAGTATAGTCCTCATCACACCAGTAGTTCATGCGCAGACGGGGATCCTCATCCTTTGTTCCATAGCCCATCACCTGCATGGCACGAACGGTAGCGCATGCTCCGTTCCACCCAGAATAACCGATGGCACTGGCATGATTATAGTGAAGGGAACGTATCAGGTTACAGTCCCATATTTTATAAGTCTTGTCATCATCAGGGCGAACAAAAATATTCTCAACGGAATTCTGATTCTGAACGATGAAATTATCGGCATACTTCGGCTGGAGACTATATCCCTGCGCAGCAATCTGATCAACACAATATTTGACCGTTTCCCAGGCATTACGGTTCTTTCCATCAACCGTCATCTGAATATTATTACCCATGCCAGACACCACGGTACCCTGTTCCTCATCCGCTTTTCCATCACCAGTAAGATCTTTCCCGACGAAGGACTTGTAGCTGTCATCCGAAGTATCGTCTATCTTATAGACGGGAGCATTGAGAGCACACTTGGCCAGGCACATATAAGCCACTGCTTTCGTTACACGCCCATAGTAAGTCCCTGTTTTCTGACATTGGCCATCACCAAGTTCGGGAAGGACGGTACTCAGTTCGCTGACCACAAAGTCAAATACTTCAGAGCGGTTACTCTGTCTGACAGAATCTGTAGGCTGAGTAGAAGAGGTCACTACAGGTACCTGGGCAAAGAGATCCATCGCATAATAATAGTGGATGGCACGCAAGGCACGCAGTTCCGCTATATAACTTTCATAGTCCGGGTGGTCCTTCAGCCGTGGAGTCAGTTTGTCTATCGATGAATTACAAAGACCGATAATCTTATAAATATAATTCCATACCGAAGCGTATGTATCTACTGAGGACTCAAAATGATGCAGAAACATGTTCTGCCATTTTCCTCCGTCCACCCAGTCTCCTTGACGGCCGGGCAGGATAGTCGCGTCAGAAGTAAACTCCTCCAAGGTATGGATACAGTCTGTGCCTCCATAGATATTATTGCCTATTGCAGAATAGACATTCGCCACCGCATTATCATAAGTCAGTTCTGAGGTTTTGAAAGCCTCATCCTCATCAAACTGACTCTTAGGGTTTTCATCCAAAGAACAAGCGGAAAGACAGAAAACGGATGAAACCAAAGCTATACTTAATATTATATGTTTATTCATAGTTGCTTTACTTTTTAAATCCCAACACATTAGAAACGAACAGATACGTTAAAAGAGAACGTACGTGTAAGCGGATAGATCCGTTTATCGTCAACACCCAGAGTCCCATACGTTGTCGTACCCTCCGACTGTTGTATGAGAGAAGCAGAATTGATCATTGGGGTCAAGCCTTTATAGCCGGTAATCGTACAGACATTATTAACGGAGAAAGCAAGTCGGAGACTCTGCAGCCATTTGGCTTTCAATTGTTTTTTCGTAAAATTATAACCCAGCGTCAGATATTCAAAGTTCACATAGTCACCGTTTTCCAACCAGTAATCAGAAATCTGTATATCATGAATCCCCTTTGCAGGAGCATTGGCCAGAACATTGTAAGTCGGGAAATTGCTCATATTGCTATAAGTCATTCCTGTGCCATTATAGATTTTAAAGTCAAAAGCGCCATTGAACTGTGTGGTCAGATCCCAATTTTTATATTTAAAAGTAAAATTCCAGTTCAAGTATGTCTTTGGGATGGCATTGCCACAAACCTGCCGATCACCGGAATCGCCCGTATCAATTGTTCCATCATGATTCAAATCAGAAATAATATACTGCCCATTCTTGTCTATTCCTTCACAATGAGGAAGATAGAATACTCCAACAGGTTGGCCTACAATCAAATAGGCAACTCCATAATTCTGTGTCAGACCAGCAGCATTAACTCGTGAAACCATGATATGTTTGCTGGTTGTCAGTTTTTGTCCTTTATAGGTTCCATCCAGAGAGATCAACTTATTTCTCTGAAAGCTCAAGTTAGCACTAGAACTGAAAGTAAAATCTTTAGTACGTATAATATCACCATTCACGCCAAATTCCAAGCCGTCATTTGACATCTGCCCCATATTTGCCAATAAAGTATCATAAGTGAATGGTGGGACCGGGACGGTATAAGTATAGAGAAGATCTTTGGTCTTGGACTTATACCAGTCTATTGTTATATTCAAACGATCGTCGAAGGCCGAGAAATCCAGACCAGCATCAAAAGTATGTTTAACCTCCCATTTCAAATCCGGATTACTATTACTCTGAATGGCGAAAGTTGTTGTGTTCGTACCATTTATCGTAGAAACGCCATTAGGTCCGTAGAGAGAAAGAGAATTATAAGGCTCAATGGCGTCCTGGTTACCGGTAGTACCATATCCGGCACGGATTTTCAAGTTGTCAATCCATCGGATATTCCTCATGAAGGGTTCCTGAGAGAGAACCCACGCGACAGAGGCCGATGGGAACCAGCCCCATTTATGTCCTGCACCCAACTTGGAAGAACCGTCCGTGCGCAGGTTTGCCGTAACAATATAACGGTTTGCATACATATAATTGACACGAGCCATATAAGAACTTAACGTATAATCGGAAGCATTACTCTGATTATCTCCCCAGGCCACATTGGCACCAGCTTCCAGATTATTATATTTAAAATAATTGGTCTGATAGCCTTTGCTCTGCTCAGAATTCATAAATGTCCGATAAGTCTGCCCTTCCATCAATGCAAGGGCATCGATATGATGTTTGCCAAAATCCCTGGTAAAAGTCAGTTGGATATTCCCCATCAAGTCCTTATAGGTCATATTCTGAATATAAGCCCATCCATTTCCATTAAGTTGTCCTTGACGAATATCATTAGGAATATAGAACTTATGATCAAGGTCCAATTTCGTATAACTCCCGAAAGCGCTTAAAGAAAGCCCATTAATGATTCTCCACGTAACCTTACCATGAGTATTCAAGGATCCCACATTGTATTTGTCAACGATTTCCAACTGTCCCAGTGGGTTATAAATCTCATTGGCCAGCATATCCTCATCCCATTCTCCTGTCGTTGTGTTCCTATAGTTTGGATAAGTCGGATTATAGGCTGCGGCAGAATAAAACATTTTCTGCATATCATATTGAGGACGACCATCACGTTCACTGCCGAACACGCCAAGATCAAGCTTTAATCTATTGTTAAAAGCAAACTGTGTTGCATCCAGTTTGACGGTATAATTCTGCATCTGAGAATTCCTCAAAGCACCCTGTCGGTTTACATAACCAAGACTTGCGCGATAATTGCCATTGGCATTCCCCGAAGAAAAGGCCACATTCTGAGTCGTCGTGATACCTCCGGACCGCTCAACCTCATCCAGCCAGTTGGTATTTGCACCCAAGTCAGTAAAGGTTAATCCCAGATCCTTGGCTGTCTGCCGATAAGCGGCAGCATCCAGCATCTTGATATTCTTAAAGACAGAATTGACACCGAAAGTACCGTTATATGTAATATCCGAACGACCATTCTTGCCATGTGTTGTGGTAACTACAATCACACCGGCAGCTCCACGCGAACCATATTGAGCTGTTTCAGAAGCATCCTTCAAGATCGTCATACTCTCGATGTCTCCAGGCTGCAAGGCATTGAACAAGTTCATATCTGCATAGACCCCGTCAATGATAACCAGTGGCTCATTTCCACCAGAGAGAGAAGCAGTACCCCGGATACGGATGTTCGTAGTCCCCATAGGGTCACCTCCACTCTGACTAATCACAACGCCACTGACCTTACCTTTTAAGGCATCCGCGGCACTCGTCACCACACCTTTATTCATATCTTCTTGACCGACCCGTTCTACAGCACCGGACACGGTACGCTTTGTACCGACAGCATAGCCTACAACGACCACCTCATCAAGTTGTTTATTATCTATTGACAACGTCACATTCAGGTTTGTCCTGTCCCCGATCTGAACTTCCTTATTCATATAGCCGATATAAGAGAAAATTAATGTGGCGCCCTTATCTACATTCTTAAGAACGTATTTTCCATCCAGATCAGTAACGGTTCCAGAAGACTTATTCCCTTTTACCACAACACTTGCTCCGATAACAGGCTCTCCCGTATCATCTTTCACGATGCCGGAAATCATGTTTTGTGCAAAAGAAGGCACAGCCAGCATAGACAGAAAGCATATCATGTACACTTTCAGAAAATGTTTAGGGTTTATTAGTTTCATAAAGTTAGTTATTAAAAGAATTGTTGTTTAACTTGGTTTTAGATTCACTGCATAGGCAGTTGATCATCTATAAAGATTCCAAAAGGCATTAAAATCACTTATCCTATAAAGATACTGTCAAGCAATCATTTTGTTTCCATAAAAAGGATTCACTATCGAATATCAGAATCCTCAGTAATGAGAGAAAAAATGATGGTATCCTTTTATTCCAGATGACACCTCATTTTAGAACGTCAATGTCTTCCCATAATAAAGGGAAGTAACAAAATCACAATGTTTTCAAATCATTTCTTCATACGCATTTTTCAAGATCTTTGGTATTCTTTTACATTATTCAACACAAAATTATCTTTTCTCAATAAGATACAACACTTATTTTAAGTTAAAAGTATCCATTAATGAATGTAAACGGTTACACAATCATCCGATTTAAAAGATAAGACAAGGAATTTGTCCCCATCAAACAATATTGCCGGCAAGATCAGATAACAGGAATCATAACCTTAAAGAACAGGGAAGTCTTCCATGACAGTGGGAAAACCATTGATACAGCAAGGGAAAGCAGTCCGTTCCCTTGCTGCCTATGGTTATTAACTGATGTCAGGATAAGACAAATACTTTATTCGGCAAACAGCGATACGGC
>DHOX01000017.1 GCA_002409785.1 Prevotella sp. UBA5379
TTATTCGGCAAACAGCGATACGGCGAAGCCACCTCCCCTGACCTCCTTGAGTTTTAGAGTATCACCCTTTTTGACAATCCTATGTGTGATCGTATAAGCTTCAGGGTTTTTCTCGTAATCTGCATCCGGTGCATCCGCATAGATCGTGCACTTATATTTCCGGCCCTTATCCAGGAAATTGAGTTTAACGGTACACTTGTGCCCGTCCTGATCACATTTTCCACCAATGAACCAGTTGTTGCTGTTCTTTGCTTTTCTGGCTACTGTAATATATTTTGCAGGTTCAGCTTCCAGGTATTTGGAATCCGCCCAGTCCAAAGGCACATCACGAATAAACTGCAAAGCATCATCATACTTTGCATAATTTTCGGGCGTATCAGCCACCATCTGCAACGGACTGTACATCACCATATAAAGAGCCAGTTGCCCTACAAGAGTCGTATGGACATAATTCGGATTCTTGCTCCATGTACTCAACCGCGTCTCCAGGATTCCCGGCGTATAGTCCATCGGTCCCCCTTGCAGGCGAGTAAAGGGAAGAATAACCGTATGATAAGGAGCATTCCCGCCAAAAGCTTCATACTCAGTCCCTCTGGCGCTTTCATTTGCCACCAGGTTAGGGTAGGTACGGCACAGACCCGTAGGCCGGACGGCCTCATGAGCATCTACCATAATATGATGCTTTGCAGCCTCCTTGACGCAATACAAATAATGATTATTGATAAACTGATCATAATGGTGGTCACCGCGAGGGATAATATCCCCGACATAACCACTCTTCACGGCATCATAACCATATTTATTCATCAGATTATATGCCGCATCCAGATGGCGTTCATAATTTCTTACCGAGGCACTGGTCTCATGGTGCATCATAAGTTTCACACCCTTCGAATGAGCATAATCATTCAATGCCTTAATATCAAAATCCGGATAAGGGGTCACAAAATCAAACACATTATCCTTGCTATGCCCGAACCAGTCTTCCCAGCCTTCGTCCCAGCCTTCCACGAGCACCTCATCAAGATGGTTCTTAGCAGCAAAATCGATGTATTTACGAACCTCAGCATTATTGGCCCCATGAGTACCATTCGGCTTGCACTTCGAATAATCCGTAACACCCAGCCGGACGGAAGGCAAATCATCAGTATAATTCCATGTTTTTTTACCCACGATCATTTCCCACCATACGCCACAGAATTTAATCGGGTGGATCCAGGAAGTATCTTTCAATTTACAAGGTTCATTCAAATTCAGGATCAGTTTGCAGGACAGCATATCCCGTGCATCATCACTGACCAGCACTGTACGCCAGGGAGTATTGAAAGGAGTCTGTATATATCCTTTCAGTCCCTGGGCATCAGGAGTCAGCCATGACTCGAAGATAAAATTCTTATCGTCAAGATTCAGGCTCATCGTCGGATAATTCACACAGGCAGCCTCATGGATATTAATATACAAACCATCATCCGTTTTCATTTGAAGAGCCGTCTGCACCCCTGTCGGCGAGAACGGAGTCTGAGAAGCATTTGGAGTAATGGCAGCTTTCATCCGGCTCCTGATCTGAGAGAGCCGGCAGATCTGAGTCTCATACTCCTCCGTATCATAATCACCGGGGATCCAGTAAGCCAGATGATCACCTGTCATAGCAAACTGAGTATGTTCCTCCTTGATGATAAAATAATTCAAGTCTTTCTGCTGAGGAAATTCATAACGAAGTCCCATCCCGTAATCATAGACGCGAAAACGGATCACGATATGCCGGTTACTTGACTGCTGATAGAGATCGACCGCCATTTCATTATAATGGTTACGAATAGTAGAAGTTTCTCCCCATACCGGCTTCCAGGTCTCGTCAAATGTCGAATCATGAACAGACGTCTCCGCAAAGCCATCCATAAGGCTCGTCTCATTCATTCCCTTTGAAGCATGTTTGTCCTTTGCCAGTTCCAGACCCAGATGACTTGGTTTGATGACGGTCTTATGCTTATAGAACATTTCATAAGTCGGGATTCCGTTACCAGTAAGTGAAAACTTCACTTGTACATTCCCGTTCGGTGATTTCACTGTCTGGGCACAGAGGCATGCCGGCAGTGAAATCAGAAGAACCATAATGGTCTTAATTATTTTTCTCATATCCTAATTTATAACTACTTTTATTATTTCTCAATCACTACCATAGTCCAGTATTTCAAGGAGGGAACCGTAAATACGACATGATCACCTTGCTGTTTGAACTGAAGTTGCTGAGGCGCCCCACCATAATAATCAGGAGAAGCTACCCATACCTTCTTGACCGAAGAGGCACGTACCCCGAGGGACAAAGGGTGGATGGTTTCCGGTTCGGGCATGGAACCATCGAGATCCCGCCAGCTTAAGCTATTTGCATTTACGAAGTTCAGAAGACTGATCACTTGCTTATTCTTCACTTCCTTACTATATGCCGTAACTGTTTCCAACCTAGGAGGCCAGTTGTTGATATAGATACTACTGTTCCCACTATATATCCCGTCATAATTCTGAGTACCTCCATCCCGAAGCAGATTCTCATAAGCCGTAAAGAAATCATAATAATGGACGATCGCTGTCTTCAAGGAATCACTCATCGTCAAATGGCTGTCCGGAAAATACTCATTATACAGCATGTGATCACCTAATTCCAGATGATCGGCTCCAATGGCAAACATCACAGCATCCGTCAGCAGGACACCAGGAGCATTAAATTCCGACTTCGTGCTATTATAGTCCATGTAAGCAGCATAGACCTGGCCGAGATTATTATTATAAGACTGATTGGTTTTCAGGATGGAAAGCAAGTCACTGAATTGGGACTCATCACTCCACAACTCAGAATACAGGAAGTCAACGTCACTCGTACCGGCAATCTGCTCCGATCCAAAGTTGGATACAGCATTCATCACGAGACTCTTATCGGGCTGACGGGTTTTCATCTTTTTAATGAAAGAAGCAAATCCCACGGGAAGATTCAATTTGCTGCCATAATAGTCATAAACTGTTCCCCGGTCTCCGACCTGGTCAATATGATAGCCATCGAAATCCAGACTGGCATACACATCATCATTCCGGCCAGCAATATAGTCCTGCCAGTCCTCATTTGCAGGATCCATCAGATAGATATTGCTTTTCCACCCCGTCGGCATTGAAAGTTTATCCATGGTAGCATGTCCTGCATCCGTATAAATATGCCACTTATCATTGACCCCATCTTCCGTGGCATCATCAAGTGCGCCATAGCAAAGATTATAGAACATCGATTTCATGCCATAAGTATGCTGGGTAGCAATATAGTCCTTAATAACACTGGTGTAAACAGTACGGTTAGCAATATCCGTATAGCTGTCCATCGGGTTGCCCCGTGTGCCCCCAAGAGGCCAGTGATGCTTATATTCCCAGTCATAAAATTGTATACCATTGATATGGCAACGGTTCAGGAAAGCCATCTCATCCTGAACGACCGCAGGAGTTTTGCTGCCGTCGTATGTAGCTACAAAACCATAACGCGGATACTTGGCCCAGGTGCTGGACACATCAACGCCAATGGTTCCATAAACCGTTTCAGCAGAATCACCATCCTGTGTATAGACATCAGCCAGATAGCCTGTATGATCCGTCGAAGGAGCTGTCCAGGTCCACGTACTGCCATTCAAGGAGGCCGTACCAATGACATCGGCTCCGCAGCGATAGCGGACCTTTGCCCCGGAAGGGATTGCCCCGGCAGCCGTGAAGGTGATTTTATCACCTGGCCTGTAAAGCGCCTTGTCCGTATTCAAGTTCAGATTCAAGTCAGATGTAATATGGACTGCAGGCTGCAAAGTCTCTATATGGGAACTGTCAAAAACGGTATTATCACTGCTGCAAGACAGGCATAACAGTGGAAGGGCCATCAATATAGAAAACATTTTCATATTCATTATCATTAATTTTGTACTGTAAACTACTGTTTGACGATAGAAACCGTCTCCTCGAGTTGATTAAGCGTAATCTTATACGTTCCGGAAGTGGTAATTTTCCATTTCTGGTCAATGCCGGAAATATCCACATCCTTATATTCAGCTTTCAGATAATCATCACTTTTATCGATAAAGAGGGCCTTTTCCGTCTGCCCGGTGGGTTCAATGTCATTACCGTTACCGCACAGGAACCAGGCTCCCATCCAGTCACTCTGCTTATCACAGGAGAACTTCAATTCACCAGCATTAAGTGTCCCTGTCCAAGTGAAGATGTAAGGACTGTCTGTAGCTGTCATTGCCGTAGCATTGTCCAGATCCCACCCGCTGGGAGCAGCATCACCGACCAGGTAAATCATGCTATAAGGAGTAAACTCCCGCATCATCATGCGCTCTTTACCCGTCCTGATGTCCACGCAAATTTTATAGGCCTTACCCGTCTCACTGTTCGTAAGATTCCATTTATAATCTGGATCATACCCGGAAACCAACTGCATGGAAGTGTCTGTATAAGGAGCATTATCCTGAGTAGCCTTGTACATATTTTCCCAACTGTCTTTAGCAGTACCAAACTTGAACTCACCGCCCTGGTCAAAATAGTGTCCATAGCGGAAGAGGAAATTATCCAGTGGATCCTGGGACATATTCGCAAAGCTCCAATTCGTCATAGCACCCACAAAATAAAGATAGTCATAAGCAGGTTGATTACCTTCTTCCTGAGCAATAGTCACTGCACCAGTAAGGATATTTGCCGTCACTTTATAGTAATGATCCTCCGTAATCTGCCATTGGCCATCAGGCTGGTCATCGCTGGTACGCAACACCGCAAGTCCTTTATCATTCTCATTGTATGAAGGCAAGAACTTTCCAAGTGTTGTAATAAACTTCAGATTACCCGTTTTGAGAGTGCCTTCCCACGTAAAAATGCCGTTATCAGTACGTGTCATCGCCGTAGCATTATCTGCGCTCCACCCGTTGGGAGTTGCATCGCCGATAAAATAGAGAGTCGTGGTGACAGGTTGGTAAGGAGTCATCTTAAAGGTCAGAGAATCCGTCTGAACCTTATCTACTCCCGGCACAATAGCACTGATACGTGCGTCAATAGATGTTGGCAGACCGGCTGTCCCACCAAACTTATCAAGAACCAGATTATTGAGGTTCTCCTCATTAATGCTCCAGGTATATGCCTGAGCCTCATCACTCAAGGCTGTATAAGGGTCTGCAAAACCTGTACCAGCCTTGGCCAATTCCAGTTTATAATAGATTTTATTTCCCGTCCCTGCATTATTTCCTGTGGTCCAATCAAAGGTGATAGCAGTGCTGGCATGATTGATTTCATTCAATGTATCAACATCCTGACTGGCAGTCAGAGCGAGAGTATTCGAGCCCTTATCAAGTTGTTCGTAATCCTGGTCGGTACAGGCTGAGAGGGCAAAAATTCCCAGCAGTATCCCGACAAGACCAAAAATATATTTTTTCATGATGTGTCTTAATTTATTAATAACCTGGATTCTGTTTCATGAGAGGATTGGCGTCGATCTCTGTCTGAGGAATAGGGAACAATAGCCGATCCTTAGTCACATTCGTCTTTCCTATAGACTTGAGGAACTTTATGGCATAGTTGCCATGGTCCAGACGGATCATATCAAACCACCGGTATCCCTCAAATGCAAACTCCATACGGCGCTCATGGATGATCTTGTCCCGCATTTCCGACTGGTTAAGACCAGATACGGCATCCAGCCCAGCGCGTTTCCGTACAATATTAAGAGGTATTGCAGCCTGATCCGTCTCTCCCAGTTCGTTAAGGGCTTCAGCCTTCATCAGCAGCACATCGGCATAACGGTAGACGACAAAATTTGCCGGTGATGTGTTGTATTCAGGGGAAACACTCTTGGGTACCAAAAATTTCCTCACATTATAACCTGTATAGGAATACGAACTCTTGTACTCTTTCCCGTCAAAGTCAGGACATCCTGCATACAGGACCGTCAGGTCCTTACGCTTATCCCCTTCTTCCCACTGATCCATAAACTCCTGTGTGGGTTGGTTCCAGCCATAGCCGCCTGCCACGAAATCCGAATTACGCGGCCCCATAAAAGTGGACAGCCAACTGGACTGTGGATTATTCCCCCAGAAATCATATTCAGTGTCCCCACTGTATTGTACTTCAAAGATAGACTCTGGCCCATTATTGACCGTTGCATCAAAATTAGTAGTAAAATCACATTTGCTCAGATCATATCCCAAGGCCGTAACGGAATCACAAAGATTGACAACATGCTGATAGTATTCCGGATGATCCGGTGCCAGCGTCAGATAGATGTCTGCCATCATGGTCATCGCAGCATCCTTGGAAGCCCGGCCCACATTCTTGCTGTCATACTCACTCTTGGCTGGAAGAATATCTATCGCCTTCTGACAGTCCGAGCGAATCTGCCCATACACTTCATCTACGGAAGAACGGGCAATGGCTGTGGGTTCACCAGGATTATAAGGAGCCAGCCGGAGTGGAACCCCACCATAAAGACGCACGAGGATATAATAATAGTGGGCACGAAGGAAATAAGCCTCTCCCAGACAGCGTTTTTGCAGGGCATCCACCGTCTTCCCTTCAAGATCCTGGATCAGGATATTGCACTGACCGATACCTACCCAGGGGGATCGCCACATGTAAAGGGCCATACCGTTATCACTTCCTTCCGTAAAATTGGATGCCTGGACGGTCTCCAGGCCGTCAGTACCACCACCTGCACCGACAATACTATTCCCTGCCACAATATCCAGCGTCCACAGACGCTGATTGTACATATTTGAAGATTGGAGCGTTCTATAGCAACCATTCGCCATGGCTACTGCCACGGAATCGGTGACACTGGTTTCAGGATCTACCGTATTCTTTGGTTCCTTATCCAGAAAATTATCTCCACAAGAGGTAATAGTCAAGGCGGTCAGGAACACTATATTGAAAATCGATAACTTTTTCATGATTTCCTATTAGAAATTAATATTTAAACCAATATTGAATGTTCTGGAAACAGGATAATTGGACAAGTCAATGCCATTAATGCCTACTTCCGGGTCAAATCCGGAATAACCGGTAATCGTAGCCACGTTTTCACAGGAAAGGGTCATTCGTGCACTTTCTATGGAAAGAGTTCTCAGCCACAATGAAGGGAGATCATAAGAGAGTGAAATAGTTTTCAAGCGAAGATAAGAACCATTTTCGACAAACCGGTCTGAAACTCGATTGTTCCCGTTCGGATCACCATAGACTGCACGGGGCATAACATTGCTTGTGCCCTCACCATGCCAGCGTGAAAGGACATCTGTCAACTGATTATAAGCTGCTGACATTCCGGTAAGATCTATCTTATTGGCATTAAAAATCTTGTTCCCGGCAACTCCTTGCAAATAGATATTCAGTTCAAAGCCTTTCCAGGTCAGGATGTTGCTCATTGAAAACAGGTGACTGGGATTCGGATTGCCTATTACGGTGCGATCTTCATCATTGATTACCCCATCATGATTCAAATCCTTGAAACGAATGTCACCCGGTTCTGCCCCAGCCTGATAGGCATGGTCCTGAACTTCCTTCTCATTTTGAAAAATGCCGTCGGTGACATAACCATAGAACACATTGATAGGATAACCCTTCGCCAGCATAGTAACGTAAGAATTATTAATCTGGTTGATATAATAGGGTGTAGCACTATTCAGGTCGTTAATCTTATTCCGGTTATAGGTATAAGACAAGGACGTTTCCCAACCCAGGATTCCTTTCAGGTTGATGGTGTGCAAAGTCAGTTCTACTCCTTTATTGGTTACCTTTCCGGCATTGGTATAAGTTGTACTGGTATCTTCAAAACCGGAAGTAATGGGAATTGAAGCCTTGACGAGCATATCACTGGTTTTCTTGATATAAGCATCGAAGGTAAGGTTGACACGGGAATGGAACAGGGTTGCATCAAATCCGATATTTGTCTGAGCCACCTGCTCCCAATGGATGTTCGGATTGGCAAGAGTAGTAGAAATCAAGGCTGTCTGTTCATTTTCTGATGTACCCAAAGGATAGACACTGGTATTCCAGGTAGCCATATAACTGTAATTACTGACACTGGCCTGACTACCGGTAACGCCATATCCCATACGGATCTTCAAGTCATTCAGTAACTCATTCTGTTTATACCAGGGTTCTTCCGTGAGACGCCATGCCAAGGACAACGAGGGGAAAGTCCCCCAGCGGTGATTCCGTCCGAAACGGCTGGAGCCGTCCTTACGGATTGTTGCGGTTACTAAATACCGGTTACAGTAATCATAATTGGCCCGGGCCATATAAGAGAAC
>DHOX01000021.1 GCA_002409785.1 Prevotella sp. UBA5379
CCGATTCGCCGATACTATCATCTTAAATCCTGGAGACATTATAGACTTCTATACTAAATCTTGAATGATGAGAGAAGGGCTGATGGTTTACGTTCAGAGGCAAGCGATTTAATCAATAGATTCCAATCGTTTTAACATTTTTGATACTTAACCATGTTAATTCAAAACTAATTATACATTAGTTGAGATAAAAGTGCTATATTTGTAACGTGTTTTTATAGTATTAGATTAAAAGGGTGGGAGTACGTGACGTATTTCCGCCCTTATTCTTCAAGGGGTCATAAGGCAGGCCTTCCAGTTGCTGTTGAAAAGGAGCCATTGTTTCTTTTGTTTCAAATAATTATAAGGAATTTGGTTCTCAATTGAGTTGGCTGGTGGGATAGAACTTTTACATTATACCTCGTCATCATCCATGATACCCAGTTTCTTCCTCCAGTAGCGACTGTAGATTGCTCCTAACGGATTGTGGGCGAGAAGGCGATCTTTTACCACAAGCGTTGTAACCGGGCCCTTACAGTTGGCATTGAAGATCGCATCGTGGCCGACACATAATCCACAACTGATGAATAGTTCTACCTTTTTGTCGTTGAGAAACTTGGCCTGGAACTTCGGGTTGCACATTGCTTCATGTTCCAGTTCTGGTTTAACCTGTTTTAGCCCCAGTTCTTTCTTTGCTACACTGCAGTTCTTGCAGCAGACGCTATAGAACTCAAAACCTTGTTTTTTGAAGTACCGTTCTATATAGTGTGCCTCGTCGTTCAGTCCGATGCAGAATGCCATGCCGAGCCGCTTGTAGCCCATCGCCTTAGCAAACTCAGCCGTCTCCTGGAGTCGGGTGATATTGCTGTAGAAAGTTGCTTCCACGTATGCTGCAGCTTTCATGATCTGTTTCTCATCGTCAGTATAGGCCGCAATAACCTCGTCAGCGGTCAGGTCTGAGCAATTGATGCCTTTTGTGTAACAGGCATGAGATTTACAACTTGCACATTTATCCTTCATATTCTATAAACCTATAAAGTCTTTCGGGCCAGTTTGCTATTGACTGATTACTGAATAAGTGTATGCGTTGAATTAAAGAAGTGATTGATGGTTGACATACCATTTTACTTTACGGGTCGATTTTATGCCTGTAGGATGATATAGAAGTGATTTTTGGGAATAAAAAAAAGGAAATATTAATTTTCCTTTTTCTTTCAAATGCCCTTAAAATAAAGGCTTTTCGATGGGGTGGGAGGAGGGACTCGAACCCACGACATTCAGAACCACAATCTGACGCTCTAACCAACTGAACTACACCCACCATTTTTGATCATGCTTTCTTATCGGAAAGCGGTTGCAAAGGTAAGGGATTTTTTTTGTTTTACCAAATAAATCCCTTACTTTTTTATGCTTTTATTAATTAGCCGGTGTTTGAGGCACCTTTGGTGCAGCGGGAGTACTCTGCTGGGCACCACTTGTAGCCGGTGCAGCCGTACCTTTACTTCCACTGGCTGCAGGTGTGCCCTGAGCACTTTGTCCGGGCATTGCCGGCATTGCCGTATTTGTCGTTGTAGCAGATTTTTCCATGACACTTTCATCTGCTGTAGATTTTGGCGCAACATAAGCACAGAGTATGCTGATGACAACCATCGCAATAGCCAGGCCCCATGTGGCCTTTTCTATGAAATCAGTGGTCTTGCGGACACCCATGATCTGGTTAGAGGAAGAGAAGTTAGATGCCAGTCCGCCTCCCTTTGATTCCTGGATCAAAACGATGCCGATCATCAGAATTGATACCAGTACAATGATGATGATTAATACTGTATACATTTCTATCTTTTATTATTATTGATTATTAATTTTTCTAAGAATCGTATTTGGTCTACAAAGTAAGCGCTTTTTTTTGGATAATTCAAATATAATCGCTTAATTATTTCCAAAGCCTTCCCATATCGGCCTTGTTTGATATATATTCGAGCTAAAGTCTCGGTAAAATAGCCTTCATCTATTGTCTCTTCACCATTTTCGTCCTTTTTCCCGTTGTCCTGCTCAGGCGCAGCTTCCTGGTTTGGATCAGGCTCTTCTTCCGGATGCTGTTCCCCCTCGTCCTCTGTCTGAAGATTAAATCCTCCTCCGTCGCCAAGGAAACTATCGATGAGTTCCTGACCTTTCATCTTCGGAGTGGATTCTTTTTCTGCCTTTTTATCTTCTTCGCTCTCGTTAGCTAGCAGATAACTGACATAGTCGACAGCAGCATCTGCAGGGGTAGGCCGTTGATGCTCTTTCTTTTTCTTTTCGTCATCACTTTCTGAAGGGATAGAGTCCAGGAAATTGTCTATCAATGCTGTAGTCCGGTCTTCTCCGGAAGAAGCTGTCCTTTGGGACGGTGCCATACGGGTGTCCTTCTCCGTGGAGGTGCTCTGCAGTTGATAATGTGCGGCTTCTACCATTTTGAAGATGACCTTTCTGTCTGTGATATAAATGGCTGTACGGCGCAGTTCTTCATCAAAAGACTGGTCATGGAGAATGTACAGATTCTGCAAGAGAAGCAGGCGGACAGTCTGATAATACGGATGGAGCGCCAAGAGGCTTCGGAGATCATAGAGAGTCTCCTTGTCCATATCTTCCGGATGTTGTATCAGTTGTGTCAGTTCCATATTTACCAGTTAGCTACGGTTGCATTGAATATTTGGTTGACGAGATCTTTTATGATTTCCTCTACCAATTGCTGTTGGACAGAATTCAGGCTTTTTGTCGTATCGTAAGTTTGAGAAGCAGTAAACTGTTTTTCAAAATCCTGACTATGGTTGGCATTATTTGTAAAACGGACGTTTACGGTAATGCTCAGTTCTGTCTGTGCAGAATATCCCTCGCTGGAAACCGATTTGTTCCGTTGCGAGTAGTTTGTGATTTCACCTGTTATAACCATATCCCCGTTTCTTTTTACTTGCTGGAGATGAGTATGGTTTGCGAATTCATCCTTCAGGGAATTATTGAACATTGGGCCCATCGGTCCCCATACATAAGTGGAACGGATAGGGAACTCGTCTATTTGTATCGTCTTCGTCTTAGAATAGTCAATACTTGCTCCGTTGAGTTTATAGCTGATGGAGCAGGCTGTAGTCGCAGACAGGAGTATGACGATGCCGGCCAGCCAGATCAGGAGATGACGATAGGGTCTTCTTCGAGGATTATTTATTATTTTTGCTTTCCAAGCCATATTGCTTAATACGTCTGTATAAAGTACGATCAGAGATGCCGAGTTCTTCAGCAGCCTTTTTCCTGTTGCCATTATTCTTTTCGAGTGCCTTTTCCACCATCTGCCGGCCGAGGTCATTCAAGTTCAGTGATTCAGGTTCATTGATTTCCTCAGCTATGGCGTCTTCCGCAGTCAGTGGTGAAGGGATGTTTCCCACATTAGTATTGATGACCGGGAAGCTCCGGTCGCCAGAACCACCTGCGCCGGGATCCAGTACGGGCAATCGGGAATTTCCCTTTTCTGTGCTGATGCGGGAATGATTGAAACCGGATGCCCCTAGGAGGTCCCGGGTCTCATTGACCTGCTTGCGCACAGAGTTAAGATCCCTTCTCAGGTCGTTTACGTTGTCACGGAGCTCATAAAGGATTTTGTAGAGTATTTCCCTCTCACTCTCATAGGAATGAGTACCGGGTTTACTGATCGTAGTGAGCTGTGTACTTTCAATGTCCTGCGGGATATAATGACTGAGAAGTTCTGCATCAATTTCCCGTTTCTCGCAGAGAACGGACATCTGCTCAGTGATATTCTTCAATTGCCGTACATTTCCGGGCCATTTGTACTTGAGCATTACTTTTTTAGCATCCTCAGTAAGCGTGATCTTCGGCAAATGGTATTTTTCCGCCATCTGCATGGCAAACAGCCGGAAAAGCAGGATCACATCATTTCCCCGGTCCCGGAGTGGAGGCATCTGGATAGGAATGGTATTCAGACGATAGTACAGGTCCTCCCGGAAATGCCCCTCACTGACCGCCTTTCTCATATTCAGATTCGTAGCGGCAACAATACGGACATCAGTTTTCAGAATCTTCTGTCCGCCTACACGGATATATTCTCCTGTTTCAAGTACGCGAAGGAGCCTGGCCTGTGTGGCCAGAGGGAGTTCTCCCACCTCATCCAGGAAGATGGTACCCTTGTTGGCTACGCCGAAATAGCCCTCACTTTGGTCAATGGCCCCCGTAAAGGAGCCCTTCTCGTGACCAAAGAGTTCGCTGTCTATTGTTCCTTCGGGGATAGAACCACAGTTGATGGCAAAATATTTCTCCCTTCTGCGCGGAGAATTGTCATGAATAACTCGTGGGATAATATCCTTTCCTACTCCCGATTCACCTACGATGAGAACGCTCAGGTCCGTAGGTGCTACCTGCATGGCAACATCAAGGGCATGATTCAGATCTTCGCTGTTCCCAACGATATTGTATCTTTGTTTAATCTTCTGAAGTTCACTTGTATTCATTAGGGTGACAAAATTACATCTTTTATTTGAGATAACTGCAATTCTGGCAGATTTTTTCTGTTATTTCAGTTTCAACTCAGATGATTGCATTGATAGACACGGGATCAGCAGATCAGGGAGATGCCTTCTTCTGCTTCTGCTCGAATTTGATGAGCAGAAGTCCTATGGCAATCCAGATGCATTCCCTTACACGGATGATGAGGGCAACGAAGATGCCGTCTGTCGTAGACATGGCCAGTCCCTTGGTCGACAGGAGAAAGCCCCCCTCTCGCCCTCCCAGTTGCATGGGCATGAAGAACAGTGCGTTAGCCAGCAAACTCGTAAAGGCCAGGATCAGGATGCAATTAATATAATTTGCATGAGGATCAACTACCAGGAGAGCAAAGTAGATCTCGAAGGCACTCAGAACACGGCAAGACAACTCCAGGAAAACTGCGGAAACAAAACTCCCATGACTTTGTGCGTGGAGAGCTGCTATTTGATTGTCAATATTATCAAGCTGTTGCAGATGCCTTGCAATAAATTTCAGCGTCTTTTTCTTCAACCCAGGGATATGGCTGACCAGTTCTATTCCTTTCAAGGCCAGTCCCTTCCGGTATCCTACCATGAAAAACCAGATGGCCAGGCAGCAGAAAGCCCCTACTGCAGCCAGGAATATTCCCATTCCTATATCGACTGGCTGTGTGATGATGTACAGGAAGATGGACAGTAGCCAGAACCAGAAATGACTGAAGATATGGGTCATGGCGAAGAGGATGACAGAGGAAGTTGCCCTTTCTGCTCCGATGATAGGAGTCAGGGCCATGATACGGTACGGTTCTCCCCCCATCAGTCCGGCAGGAGTGGCGTAGTTGAGTGCATATCCCGAGATCGTGAGTTTATAGAGGTACACGAAAGGTACTTGTTTCTTTGGTTTCGTACCATCCGGATTACGTTGTGACTGGAGGATGATATGCCATGATGCAGCATTGATGCCATATAGGAAGACCCATAAGAAAACGCTTGCCAGGAACCAGTAACCCGCCCTGCACAAGCCATTCCATACCTCATGGAAATCGAGTTGGGTCACCATGATGGCCAGCATGAGAATACCTACAAAGAAAAAGATATTCTGATATTTCTTCTTCATTAATTGCTCAGTTGTCAGAGGTTGGGTGAGGAGTATTCTGTGGCTCCTTTACGGTGAAAGGAGCGGTCGATTTCTTGTCTGTAAATGGGGTGCCGGAGTGCTTTTTCGGTATGCCGAAGCGCGTTTTCTCACTCTCGTCCCGTTTCTCGTGGTAGAGCTTTTCCAACGGATGTGAAGAGGCCTCATCATAACTGGTGCGGTTTCTGAAAGCATCTATGGCAAGATAGATCGCATGCCGGAAATTGTCGGGGTCTTCTACGTTTTTCCCCGCCTTGTCATATTCCACCGTCTGATCACTGGCCGTGGCGATCAGAGGCAGGCCGGCATGGTAAAGGACTCCATAGTCCGGTGAGAGCGCCTTGAAGGGAGCGAATCCCTGGTCATGGTACATGGCCAGTACACCGTCAAAAGCCGAGAAAGACCCTGCTCCGAAGAAATCATCAGCCGGGTAAGGACCGAAGGCTTCCACCCCTTCATCAGCCAGTTCATTGATAGCTGGGATAATGGCATCCTCTTCTTCTTTCCCGAACCTTCCGTCTTCATTCGTTCTTGGATTCAGGGCCAGTACGGCAATACGAGGATTAGAAATTCTGAAATCTCTTTTTAACGTAGTGAAAAACAACCTGGCCTTATCCTTGACATTTTCTTTCGTGATTGCTCCAGGGACGTCCTTCATGCTCATTCCCTCTGTCAGGCAGGCTATCCGGACCTGTCCGTTGATAAGGATGACAAGAGCCTTCTTTCCTTCTCCTATACAAGTCTCCAGATATTGAGTATCTCCAGGAAAGGGATAGCCTTCTACCTGTATGTTGGAATCGTTGATCGGCGCGGTGACCAGTACGTCATAAGCTTCCTCTCGGAAGTCACTCATTGCCCTGTCAAGGGCCTTTATTGCTGCTGTTCCCGATTCAGGCGTTGCCTGCCCGAGATCTATCTTAGTTTCCTCTTCGTATGTGGCCAGTAAATTGATACGGCCGTCTTTCGCTTCATCGGGAGTATTGATGATAGAGAACGGAGTGTTCAGGTTTAAAACTTTACGATGATAGACAGCAGCCTTTGGTGATCCGTAAATAATTGGCGTACAGAGTTCCAGCATGGCCGGTTCTTCAAAGGTTTTAAAGATAAGTTCATATCCGATGCCATTTGTGTCGCCGTGTGTAATAGCCACACGAATCTTTCTATCTTCCATATTGATTAATTTTGTATATTATTGTAACTTTGAGTGAACCCTTTCAACAGGGTAAAACTCATAGTTGCTTCTTTTTCTATACGTAGCCTATAATAAGGTAAAACTGCAGGAGAGACCTTTTATGCAGGAAGTATGTCAGATCAGCGAAGTAGTTTCTCTGAGCGGTCAGGATTTGTTTTGCGTTTTCTTTTGTTCCCTGGCTGTCGTGAGCAATCCGCAGGCTGCCTCTATATCTTGGCCTCTGGAGACACGAATGGTAGCGATGATGCCATGATGGTTCAGATAATCCCGGAAGGTTTCCATCTTTTCCGTATCCGTTCCATGAAGGGACACGTCAGGAATCGGGTGGAAATGCAGAAGGTTCACGTGGCAGTCCAGACCATCAAGGAGTTTGACGAGTTCTCTTGCGTGTGTCATGGAGTCATTGATCCCTTTGAAGAGGATGTATTCAAAGCTCAGTCTCCGTTGATGAGAGAAATCATATTTCCTCAACAGTCCGATGATACTCCGGATGTCCATTCCCCTTTGTGCCGGCATCAGTTGTGCGCGTTGTTCCGGGATCGGGGAATGCAAGCTGATGGCCACCTGGCATTCACTCTCATCCAGAAAACGTTTCAGTTTATCTTTGATCCCCACGCTGCTCACGGTAATACGTTTCGGGCTCCATCCCCATCCGTAGTCAGCGGTCAGGATTTTTGTAGAGCGGAGGACATTATCAAGGTTGTTCATCGGTTCTCCCTGTCCCATGAATACGATGTTCGTGAGCTGGTCTACTTCCGGAAGGGAATAAATCTGGTTAAGGATATCGGTAGCGGTTAGATTACCATGAAATCCCTGTTTGCCTGTCTGGCAGAAAAGGCAATTCATCTGGCATCCTACCTGACAGGAAACACATAATGTTGCCCTGTTATGTTCCTCGGGGATAAAGACGGACTCTACACATTTCTGTGTTGTATCCGGAATTTTTGATGCTCTTTCCGTTTCTACGGGGAAGAGATATTTGATCGTGCCGTCTTTGGACTTTGTGCTCTCCAGGGGTTCAGCGCAGCCGATACGGTAAGCCTCCGCGAGTTTGGCGCGGTTAGCCTTAGAGAGATTGGTCATCTCCCCGATACTCTTGACATGCCGTGTGTAGAGCCATTGAGCGATTTGTGTGCCCGTGAAAGCAGGCATTCCCAATTCTTGCACGGCTGTCTTCAGTTCAGGGAGTGTCATGCCCAGAAGCGGTCTTTTTTCTTCATTCATAGTGCAAAGATAGTCATTTTTGGTGGATTTTATTATAGAATGACGTTGATTTTACAGATTTTTGTTAACTTTGCGCTATGGTATGCAGGAAGAGGCCGGCAAGAGGGGAACTCCACCTGTCCGTAATCCTTATCACTCAAGGACGTAATAGCCTGATACTCTGCCATTCCGTATGTCAACCCTTTAAAGCACCAATATTTCATGAGAGAACAAATAGATTGTTTCGTACCCCATGCTATGCCACAGTTGGCAGAAGCAACACTGAGAGCATTTTCCGGAGATTGTCTGGTTCATCGTGTTATCGTAGAGGATGAGGGCCGTGAAGTCTCAGGCCGTCTGGCTTCGTCAGCTGCCATCTGTCAGATTGAGTCACGGACAGAAGCTGACTATGTCCTGCTCTGCACGCAGCCCACACCTTTGTCTTTGGGTCAGAATGCCCTGCGCCGGCTGTTGACGGTTGCCCGTGAGAGCGGTGCTGCCATGGTTTACTGCGACCGCTATTCGGTATCCGGCGGACATCGTTTGCAGCACCCTTGTATTGACTATCAGACAGGAAGCGTAAGGGATGACTTTGATTTCGGTTCCTTACTGCTGATCCAGTCATCCAAGTTGCATGAATATATCGCCCGCCGGTCTTCCGGAGGTGCTGCCGCAGGTTACCGGTATGCCGCTCTGTATGACCTGAGGCTGTTCCTGAGTCGTGAGGGCGGACTGCTTTTTCATCTGAATGAATACTTGTATACTGAGGAGGAAAAGGACACACGACGGAGTGGCGAAAAACAGTTTGACTATGTTGATCCCGGAAACCGTGCCGTGCAGTTAGAGATGGAACAGTCGGTGACGGCCCATCTGCGGAAGATCGGCGCCTTGGTCGACCCCTCAAAGAACCTGAAGCCAGATTTTGACAAAGAAAAATTTACGGTCGAGGCCTCTGTGATCATACCTGTGTTCAATCGTGAGAAGACCATCGCTGACGCGGTGAAGAGTGCTCTGAGCCAGAAGACTTCATTTCCTTATAATGTTATTGTCATCAATAACCATTCCACTGACCATACCGGAAATATTCTGGATCAACTGGTCCTTTCCGGTCATGCAGAAGAGGGACCTTCAGGACAACTGATCCAGATCGTGCCCGAGCGTACAGATCTAGGTATCGGCGGATGCTGGAATGAAGCGGTCAACAACAAAGCCTGCGGTCGTTTTGCCATCCAGTTGGATTCCGATGATCTCTATTCCTCCCCGGAAACCTTACAGCACATAGTGGATGCCTTCCGTCAGCAGAAGGTAGCTATGGTGATCGGCTCTTACCGGATGTGTGATTTCAACCTTCATACCCTGCCTCCAGGGCTCATCGACCATAAAGAATGGACGGATGACAATGGGTGCAATAATGCACTTCGCATCAATGGCCTTGGAGCTCCCCGTGCCTTCTTCACTCCCGTCATCCGCCAGATTGGTTTTCCAAATACCAGTTACGGGGAAGATTATGCAGTGGGGCTGGCGGTGAGCCGTCGTTACCTGATCGGCCGGATTTTTGATGAACTTTACCTGTGTCGGCGGTGGGGCGGAAACAGTGATGCAAATCTGAGTGTGGAGAAGACCAATGCAAATAACTTATACAAAGATCGTCTGCGGACGATAGAGATAATGGCTCGTGAACGGTTGAATTCCAGCCGTGACGATTCAGTTGAAGACCCTTTGGTCTGTTTTTTTGACCGCCAGTTGGAAGCCTGGCCTGCAGCAGCCAAGCGGTATCAAGATTTATCCCATGTGCAGACCCGTACGCTGGGTGCCGATCTCCGGTTACAGTTTAATCCGGCAAGAATGGTCTCTACCGGTGCAAAGATTGACCGTAACACCCTGGCGAAGCGCCCTTGCTTTCTCTGTTCTGAGAATCGTCCCGAAGAGCAGATGGTCCTGCCACAGGACAACGGTTTTGAACTGCTGGTCAACCCCTTTCCCATATTACCGGTTCATTTTACCATTCCGATGCAAAAGCATCAGCCCCAGCGGATCTCGGAAAGTTATCCGGAGATTCACCGCCTTCTGGAACGCTACTCCCCTCTGATGGTCTTCTACAACGGCCCGGAGTGTGGTGCCTCTGCTCCCGATCATGCCCACCTGCAGGGTGGGACCAGTGGGCTGCTGCCTTTGCAAGTTAACTGGAATCAGTTGAGTCCTACCGTGGAAACGGTAGACACGTTGAATGATAAGGAGAAAACAGGCATCTGCCGTCACTTTGTCATCCCCTTCTTCGTGATTCGGAGCCGAAGTGAGGAAGGTGACCAGCGCTTGTTCTCACGTCTTTACAAGGCGCTGGAGGCCCTGAGACCTTGTGGCCCTGGCACCTCTCATCCGGAGCCGATGATGAATATCGTTTCGTGGAAGGATGGGGATGACTACCTCTCTGTCGTTATCCCCCGGAGGAAGCACCGTCCGGATTGTTACTTTGCCGAGGGAGACCGTCAGGTTCTTGTCTCACCGGGGGCCCTGGATATGTCAGGGCTGATCATAACCCCTCGTGAGGGCGATTTTGAGCGACTCACTCCTGATCAGGCTTCGGCCATTCTGCAGGAGTGTGGAGAGAGTCAGGAAAACATGGACCGTGTAGCTGCCCAGTTGCAGAAGGGCAGAGAAAAGGAGGCCTGATGCACAAGATATTTTCTTCTCCGGTCGTTTCTCATCATAAAGAGCCGGAGGTGACCGTCGGAATAGTTTCGGCGGCACAGATTCATTTTATCCTGAAAGGAAGTTATTCGGTCGAGGGGCAGGAGGTTACCGGCGAACAGCACGTTGAATTTTCAGAGGGTAAAATCCTCTGGCAAGGGAGCGTTTACTCCCGACTGACTTTTTCTCCCCGGAGTACCGTTGCCTCATTCTCCCTTGATAATGTCATTATCGGGATAGGATTTCACTGGGAGAGGAAGGAAACCCAGACTTTTCCAGGAACACTCCGGCTGGTCATCAATGGGGATAAAGTCTGTGCGATAAATGAACTTCCGGTTGAGGAGTATTTGAAGAGTGTCATTTCGAGTGAGATGAGTGCCACCTCTTCCTTGGAACTCCTCAAGGCCCATGCAGTCATCTCCAGGAGTTGGCTGCTGGCTCAGATGGAGAAGCGCAGGCAGGCCCCGGAGACTTCCGGTCATCAGGATTTGTCTAATACAAAAGGTCAAGACGAACTCATCCGCTGGTATGACCGTGATGATCATACGCTCTTTGATGTCTGTGCAGATGATCACTGCCAGCGCTATGAAGGGATCACGAGGGAAACCTCCCCGGCTGTGGCCGAGGCTATACGTCTGACACGGGGGATGATCCTCGTGGATGAGGGGGCTATCTGTGATGCCCGTTTTTCCAAATGCTGTGGAGGGATAAGCGAAGAGTTCCAATACTGTTGGGAGGATACGAAGAAGCCTTATCTCACGGCCGTACGGGATGCTGACGGAAAAGCGTCTGGCAATTTTCCCGATTTGACCATAGAGGCTGAGGCCGACCGCTGGATCCGTTCTCAGCCGGAGGCATTCTGCAACACACAGGATCCTGGAATACTGAGTCAGGTGTTGAATGACTATGACCAGGAAACCAAGGACTTTTACCGCTGGACCATAGAGTATACCCAGCAACAGATCCGCAAACTGATTTCCACCAGACTGGATATGGATTTCGGTGACATCAAGGACTTGCAACCAGTAGAACGTGGCAAGAGCGGACGATTGTCAAAGTTGAGAATCGTCGGGACGAAGCGGACTCTTATCATCGGTAAGGAGTTGGAAATCCGCCGTGTGCTGAGTACAAGCCATCTGTACAGTTCTGCGTTTGTCGTTGATCGGCTGGAGACAGACACCCATGATGTTCCAGCCCGCTTCCGTATCCTCGGTGCCGGTTGGGGGCATGGAGTAGGACTCTGCCAGATAGGTGCAGCCGTGATGGGAGAGAAGGGTTATTCCTTTGATCAGATTCTTCTTCATTATTATCGGGATGCAGAGATATTGAAGATTTACTCATAGAGGTCAGGTAAGGATGCCAGGCTGAGGATGAGTGAGACAAGACAGGGGTCTCTTTCAGATCATTTTCCTGGGAGCATCGAATAGGTTATATACAATGAACAATCAAATGCAAGATCTTCCCGCCAAGCACAGTTCTGCTAAGCCCTGGGCATGGGTACCTTCCCTTTATTTTGCAGAAGGTTTGCCTTATGTGGCTGTGATGACCATTTCTATCATCCTCTACAAGCAGTTAGGACTGAGTAATGCGAAGATCACTTTCTATACTTCCTGGCTCTATCTGCCATGGGTGATCAAACCTTTGTGGAGCCCGTTCATAGACCTGGTCAAGACCAAGCGGTGGTGGGTCGTGGCGATGGAACTTCTGATCGGTGCAGCTTTTGGTGGAGTTGCCTTTACTATTCCTACGACATTCTGGCTGCAGGGATCCCTTTTCTTCTTCTGGGTAATGGCCTTTGCCAGTGCGACGCATGATATTGCCGCAGATGGCTTTTATATGTTAGGATTGAATGAGCATGACCAGACGTGGTTCGTCGGTATCCGTTCCACGTTCTATCGTCTTGCGACAATTTTCGGTCAGGGTATTCTGGTGATGATCGCTGGTAACCTGCAGGTCATTTTCCGGAATAACATACCTTTTTCCTGGAGTTTGCTCTTCTATGGCGTAATGGGACTTTTCCTGGTTTTATGGCTTTGGCACAGCTACATCCTGCCTCATCCCAGGGAAGATGTGAAAAACCGGGGGGAAGTGTCCGGTATGTGGAAGGGATTGAAGGAGACCGGTGCCACCTTTGTCACCAAGATTCCGCTGAAAGAAGTGGTTTTCAGTTTGCTGTTCATCTTTCTTTACTGTGTTCCGGAAGGCTTGCTCACCAAGGTCTCGGCGCTGTTCCTGATAGATGCCCCCCATAACGGCGGGCTGGGGCTGTCACCTCAGGAGTACGGGCTGGTCCAGGGAACGGTGGGCGTCATCGGCCTGACCCTGGGAGGAATCCTGGGAGGATTCTGTGCCGGCAAGGATGGTCTGAAGAAATGGCTATGGCCAATGGTCTGTGCCATCACATTACCCAATTTCGTATATGTCTATTTAAGTTATGCCCTGCCTTCAAGTCTTATCATAGTGAATGTTTGTATCTTTTTCGAGCAGTTTGGTTATGGGTTTGGTTTTACGGCTTATATGCTCTATCTCATCTATTATAGTCAGGGAGCATTCAAGACCAGTCATTATGCTTTATGTACAGCCCTGATGGCGCTGTCCATGATGATCCCCGGCCTTTTTGCCGGTGCACTTCAGGAACTGGTTGGTTACCGTCATTTCTTCATTATTGTTATGTGTGTTTGCTCCCTTACTTTTATAGTTTCTTCCTTTCTGAAGATTGATCCTGAATTTGGCAAGAAGAAGGAAGAAGACGGACTTGAAGAGGAAGAAAAGATGGGTGATGAATAAATTCTCAGTTTTGTCATCGGGCAAGTACGAGATCATTTTATAAAGTTGGGTTTTTAACAATCTTATTATGTTTCAGGAATAAAATGGTTCAAATAATATTGTGGTTTTTT
>DHOX01000020.1:0-2063 GCA_002409785.1 Prevotella sp. UBA5379
AGCGCAGCCCGTCTTGCCTATCTTTTTGTTGAAGGTTGTTTCGTCAAGAATTCTGAATATGTAAAGGAAGGTAAGGATGACCAGTATGATTTTTATTGGGCAGATTCCTATAATGACTGCATACGTAAACTTACTCCTGAAGGTGCAACTTCTCTGGTTGCTGGTCGTGCCCATATCAATAAGGATAATAATACTTATGGCTACGTCAATGGTGATCCGATCCAGGAAGCACGTTTATGGCAACCTCGTGCAATCGCCTATGATCCTGTAACGAATACATTATATTTTGCAGAGACAAATCTGCATGACGTCCGTTATCTTTCTACTGAATAACACCTAATAATATAATCTATGAAAAAGATACTATCACTTTTATTGTTCACTGTGGTAAGCCTTGCCACTTTTGCCCAGGGCAAGATGGAAATTACGGGAACGGTGACCGATGAAAAGAATGAACCGATGATTGGGGTTACAATTTCTGTGAAGGATAGCCCCGGTATGGGTACGGTGACTGGACTTGACGGACATTATAAAATAAGCGTAAATCAATATTCCTACTTGATCTTTACTTATCTTGGATATGAAAAACAAGAAATCTTTATTAAAGATAAAAAGGTCGTTAATGTGGCTATGAAACCGAGTAAGGCTAATATACTGAATGAAGTCACAATTACTGGACTCGGAACAAGGAAAAAGATTACTGTCACAGGTGCTGTGACTACTGTTGATGTCGATCAACTGAAGACTCCGACGGCAAGTCTTTCTAATGCTTTGGCGGGAAATGTCCCGGGAATTTTTGCACAGATGTCGTCTGGACAGCCTGGTAGCAATGTGTCGGAATTCTGGATCAGAGGTCTTTCTACATTCGGAGGAGGTTCAAACCCTTTGGTCTTGGTAGATGGCTTTGAGCGTGATTTGAATGATGTGAATGTGGAAGATGTTCAGTCAATTACGGTCCTGAAGGATGCTTCTGCTACGGCTATTTATGGCTCCCGTGGTGCAAATGGCGTGATTTTAATTACGACCAAGCATGGCAAGGAGGGCAAGGTAAATATCAATGCGAAGGTAGAAACTTCATATAGTGCCCGTACGATGACACCAAAACTAATTGATGGCGTAACCTATGCGCAGTTGGAAAATCAGGCTTTAATTGCAAGAAATCAAGAACCAGCATGGACTCAAAGTGATATTAATCTGTTTAAATCTGGACTGGATCCGGATTTGTATGCGAATACCGACTGGATGAAGTTGCTTCTTAAGAAGGGTGCTCCTACTTATCGTGCAAATATGAGTGTCAGTGGGGGTGGTTCTCTTGCCCGTTATTTCTTATCTGGAAGTTATGTGGATGAATCGGGTATCTATAGGGTGGATAAGGATCTTAAGAAGGAGCATAATACTAATGCGGACTATCATCGTTGGAATTACCGGATGAATACAGATGTCAATATTACAAAAACAACCTTGTTAAGCTTGGGCGTTTCTGGGTCTCTGGATGCCCAGAATAGTCCGGCAGCAGGTGATATTTGGACATCATTGTTAGGGCAGATTCCTATTGTTCCGGTAAAATTTTCAAATGGTTATTACCAGGCTCAAGGGACTGGTTTCCGGACAAATCCGTGGGTTTATGCCACTCAGGAGGGATATGCAGAAACTTGGAAAAACAAGATTCAGCTGACTTTAAACCTTAATCAGGATTTAGGTTTTATTACCAAGGGACTTAGTTTCTTTGGTCGTTTTGGATATGATACAAATGACAGCGAATATAATCAGCATTCCCAATGGCCGGAACAGTGGACTGCTGACAATAATCGTGATGATAATGGAAATATAGTCTTTACCAAAGTTTGTGATCAACATTTGATGACTTTGACATCACATTCCTACGGGCAACGTATGGAGACGTTAGAGGCTGAACTGCATTATAACCGTATATTTGGCTCTCATACGGTAGGGGCTGTAGCTAAATATACAATTGACCGGACGGTTAATACTTCAGAAAACACGAGTGGTGACTATATTCAGAATATAGATTACCGCCACCAGGGAATGGCCGGTCAGATTAC
>DHOX01000020.1:2282-5140 GCA_002409785.1 Prevotella sp. UBA5379
GAGAATTTTGCCAGACATCACCAATATGGCTTTTTCCCTGCTTTCTCAGTTGCCTGGAATATTGGAGAGGAACCATGGATTCAGAAAAATCTGCCTTGGATGAATATGCTGAAGGTCCGTTTCTCTGATGGTAAGGTCGGAAATGATAATCTTGGGACTACCCGTTTTCCGTATCAGTCTACATTCCAGTCATTAAAAAATTACAGCTATCAGTATCAGGATATCATGCAGGGTTCTACAAGCAGTACGTCTTATCAGGGACTTACCTACGCCAGGATTTCGTCTCCTTATATAACTTGGGAGATGGCGCATAAGAAGGATATTGGTGTTGATTTCTCGTTTTTTGATGATCAGATTAGTGGTACGGTGGATTATTACGACGAGCAACGTAGCGGTATTTATCAGTCGCGTTCCTATTTGCCTTACTACATTGGCTTGAATACATTGACTCAGTCTCCTGCTGCGAATATAGGAAAGGTATCTAATAAAGGAGTTGATGGGAATATTGCTTTAAAACAAAAAATAGGAGAGGTCAATTTGACTTTAAGGGCTAATATGACTTACAGTAAGAATAAGATTCTGGAATATGATGAGGAATATAGCCGTTATCCTTATACTTGCCAGACGGGCTATAGTATCAATCAGGCAAGGGGCTTGATTGCAGAAGGATTGTTCAAAAGTTATGATGATATCCGGAATAGCCCGCAGCAGACTTTCGGAGATGTTGCTCCCGGTGACATCAAATACAAGGATGTCAATGGTGACGGGATCATTGACAGTAATGATATGGTCCCGATTGGCAATGCAAAAACTCCTAATCTGATGTATGGTTTTGGCTTGTCATTAGCCTGGAAAAACTTTGACTTTAATGTTTTGTTCCAAGGTGCTGGAAAATCATCCTTCTTCCAGAAAGGTTATCTTTCCTATGCTTTTGCCAATAAACAATATGGGAATATTTTACAGGATGTTATTGGCAAGTATTGGGAGCTGGGCGTCAATGAAGATCCTAATGCCAAGTACCCTCGCCTGACTTATGGATGGAATTCGAATAATTACCAGAATTCAACTTACTGGCTGCGTGATGGGCGGTATTTAAGGCTGAAGAATTTGGAAATAGGCTATACTATTCCTAAACAACTTTTGATTCATCTGCATGTAACCAATGCAAGGTTTTATTTCATGGGTACCAATCTGTTGACTTTCTCAAAGTTTAAGCTTTGGGATCCTGAGCTGTCAAGTGAAACGGGTGAGGCTTATCCACTTTCACGGGTCTTGACACTTGGACTTACACTCAGCTTATAACCTAAAATATGTGTATTATGAAAATAAATAAAGTTATTTTGTTCGGTTTGCTCATCGGAGGAGCCGGAATGTTGTTTTCTTCCTGTTCAGACTATCTAGATGAGGAGAAGAACTTCAAGAATCTGCAGACAGAAGATAAAATTTTCACGGACAAAGATTTTACCGAACAGTGGCTGTCCTATTGTTATGCTAATCTTTTAGGTGACAATATGGAGATGGGACATACAAACAACAATGTTACGAACTTCTCCGATGATATAGTTTTCAATGAAGGAAATAATGGAGTTCGTTACCAACAGTACAAACTTGGGCAGTATGAAAGTATTACCACCCAGGCCTGGGCTCGTTCGTATGATGGTATCAGACAAGCCTCCGTATTGATACAGGATATTGATAAAAACACGAAATTTACGGAGGAAGAGCGCACAGACATCAAAGGTCAAGCGCGTTTTCTGAGAGCTTATTTTTACTGGTTGCTTTTACGGCATTATGGTCCATGTCCTATTCTGCCTGATAATGGAGCTGACTATACGAAATCCTATGATGAACTGAGTCTCTCGCGTAGTACGTATGATCAGGTTACAGATTATATTGCTAATCAGATGGTTCAGGCAGCTAAGGAATTACCTGCTACCCGGTCAACCACTCAGATAGCACGTCCGACTAAGGGAGCTGCACTTGCTGTCAGGGCAAAAGTCTATCTGTATGATGCCAGTCCACTTGCTAATGGGAATAAAGATGAGGCTGATTTTGTGGATGACAAGGGTAATCCTTTAATCAATCAGACTTACGACGAGAGTAAATGGGCAAGGGCTGCGGCGGCTGCCTTGGATGTGATCAATCTGAAACAGTACAGCCTGTATGTTGCTTACAAGAAGATTAGTTCAGATTATGCTTATCCGAGCACGATAACACCTCCCTATAATGCGGAATATTCAAATAAGAATTTCCCGGATGGATGGGCCGATATTGATCCATTTGAATCCTATCGTGCCATTTTTGATGGGGATGTTCTGGCTGCACAGGATCCTGAATTGATCTTTACTCGTGGTGTCAATGATGCAGATAATGATGGAAATAGTGGAAATGGAATAACAGCTTTAGTCTTGCATGCTCTGCCAAGTTCTGCAGGAGGATATAATTGTCACGGACTGACCCAGAAGCAGTGTGATGCATACGATATGGCAGACGGGACTTCGTTTGACCGTGATGAGGCTCCGAAAGAGTTTACTAGTAATAGTAACCTTGCAGAACATCCTTATGATCATTTAGGAAATGGCGTATGGATGGAATATGCTAACCGGGAGCCTCGTTTCTATGCCTCTGTTGCTTTTAATGGATGTGTGTGGCCTTGTGCAAGTGCACGTGATGCGAATTATAGAAATCGTCAATTATGGTATTATCGTGGACAGGCTGACGGTCGTTCTAATTCCAGTGAGCGGTGGATACCAACAGGTATCGGAATGATGAAGTTCGTTAATCCGAATGATTGCAATACGGATAATGGAAGTGTGACTCCGAAAGCTGAGCCGACCATTCGCTATGCGGATATCCTC
>DHOX01000034.1:0-3635 GCA_002409785.1 Prevotella sp. UBA5379
ATCAATTATTTACAATTAAAACTTAATTTGTATTCCAATATTCAATGTCCTTTGCAATGGATAAGTATTCCACCATATTTCAGGATCCCATAATTTAAAAGGACTCCATACAGCAAGATTATCACCACTAAAATAAACTCTACAATGAGGAAATTTATAGCCAATTTCAAGTGATTTCCAACGAATAAAATTACCAGATCTCATCCAATATGTACTTGGTTGATCGTTATTGCTAATATCCGACTGCGTAAGGCCTAATCGAGGATACTTAGCATTTGGATTAGGATTACTTTCTGACCAATAATTATCTGCTATCCATTGCATCACATTCCTATTACCATGCCCACTTTGTGTGTTGAACGGATCCAAACCGTTAATCATAATACTGCGTTTGGCGGACCCATTGAAGAACACTCCAAAGTCTATCTTTTTCCAATCAAAACTAATTCCAATGCCATATTGCAGACGTGGAGTTGATCCATAAGGAGAAATCATCACTTCATCTTCGGAAGTAATCTTCCCATCACCATTCACATCCCGATACTTTATATCTCCAGGCTTTGGAGTACTTCCCAAAGAAGTCTGATCCGGACTTAATGCAATATCCCGCTCATCCTTAAAGAGCCCCTCTGCAATATAACCGGTCAACCGTGATAGAGGCTTCCCCGTAGTTGTCTGCCATACGTAGGGATAATCGGGATCATCCACATATACATATTTGTTCTGGTTATAAGTCAAATTACCCCTCAAGTCTATATGAAAATCTTTGGTCAGATTCTTTCGCCAATTCACACTTAATTCAAAACCTTTATTATCTACTTTTCCGATATTACTCCATGGTGTAGCATTCCAATAGCCCATAATCTGTGGCCAAGAGCCACGTCTTAAAAGAATTCGATCACGCTTATTATGGAAATAATCAAAAACCACATTAACTTGGTTTAACAGATTCATATCCACACCAAAATCCAGTTCTTTGGCTCTTTCCCAATGTGCACTCTCTACGGCATAGCTATTAAATCCAGGACCACTTTTACTAATACTATTCAGAAGCGTATTACCCATATTAAAAGGTGCGCTACTTCCTAATGCTACCTGATTCCGATATAGAAAATGTGCCGCCCCAGCACTTTCACCTGTTTCATCACTACCAACAAGACCATACGAGCCACGCAATTTCATAAAAGAAATATATTTCTCAATCGGCTTCCAAAATTTCTCACTGCTAACAACCCATCCCAATGATGCAGCGGGAAAAAATTCGAATCGATGACCCTTGGCAAGCCGTTCAGTTCCATTATACCCGAAATTAACTTCAGCCAGATACTTTTCCTGATAATCATAGGTAATACGGCCAGAAATTCCCTGATTTCGATTTGGAAGGACATCACTACGATACTCACGCATCATATACATCAGCATGGCCCCTATATTATGATCACCAAAACGCCGGGTATAATTCAGACGGGTATCAAAATAGAAAGTATTGTTATTATACCTTGTTATCCCTGATTGAGAGATATAATCTGTTCCGGAAGCCCCGACCTGTTCAAGTGTATACTGACTGGGACTGTCTGCGCTCCAGCTCCCGTCTACCACCCGATAGTAATAAGGGGTCAAGGAACGTGAATAATAGGAATCCGAATAGGATTTCCAATTAATCAATGCGGTAAGATTCAGCCCTTTGGTCAGGAAGCCCAAATCCTGGTCAAAATGCAGAGACGTATTGATGGTACTGTAATTATCCTCCTGAAAGGAATTCAGCATATTAGCGTAAGGATTGGTATAAAGTTGCGATCCACTTAAGATGGCATTACCGAATCGGATATGGGTATCGCCGTCTTCTGCCGGATAGTAAGCCGGAAATGAAACAGGATCCACATTCCAGGTCTGCCATAGAATATCAGAAGAAGAGGCATTCGGGCCTTTTGAATTTCCTATCTGGGTATTGATATGTAATCCTAATTTCGTAGTGGACGTCAGTTTATAGGTAATATTGTTCTGGAAAATATATTCCCAGTCATTATAGTTATTGCTGAGCGAATAATTATTAGGAATATTCAGCAATCCTGTATTATGGTTCGCCTGGAGACTCATATAATAGGTAACACGGCTTCCGCCACCCGTTACATTCAGGTTGGCACGCTGATTGAAACAGCCACTTTTAAATAACAGTTTGTACCAGTTGACATCCGGATAAACGTATGGATTCACATGATTCCGGGTATTGTCAATAGTTTCCTGGGAATACTTAGGAGTAGCGCCTGGAGTGCGGGCTTGCAGAGCTTCATTATACATATCCATATAAGTTGCTCCGTCCACATATTTCACCCGTTTCTGGGGACTTAAATAAGAATTCTCTATGGTTACATGAATCTGAGTCTTTGAGTTTTCTGTCCCTTCCTTGGTTGTGATCAACATGACCCCATTGGCTCCGCGGGCTCCATAGATAGCCGTTGCAGAAGCATCTTTCAAGATCGTAAAACTCTTAATGGATTCGGGAGGTATACGGTTTAAATCACCAGCTGAGATCTCCACATCATCCAAAAGGATCAGAGGAGTGGTCCTCCCTCCGAAGGTGCCTACACCACGAATATAAAATTGAGAAGTTGAACCGGGTTCGCCACTACTGGCCATAGAAATTACGCCAGCCAACTTCCCCTCAAGAGCATTGGTAAGTGAAGAAGAAGGTGTCTTCAGTTCATCCCCACTGATAGAAGTGATGGCACCGGTCACGGAAACTTTCCGCTGGGTACCTGCTCCTACCACGACCACTTCGCCCACCTGATCATTGGCAGAATTCATTTTGATAGTCATCACTGCCAGATCACCAGCCAGCACCGTTCTGGTCTTGTAGCCGATATAAGAAACCGTCAGTTCCGAAGAGGTAGATACATTCCTCAACACGAAGTCTCCGTTTACATCCGTTACGGCTCCTCCCGGCTGCCCTTCGATCTTAATGGTCGCCCCTATCAGCGGATCATTCGTGATATTATCTACAACGACCCCCTTCAAGGTGTGCATACTCTCTTGTAAGTTTACCCATTTTTTCTCCGCCTTTCTCGTTGGAGGAATTTCTTTCTTTTCTGCTTTCTCTGACAGAATGAGATGACGGCCCTGAATGGAATAGGACAAATCCTTGCCTGCAATCTGCTTCATCACAGATCTTACCGAATTCGACCCTTTCCTGACCGTAATCAGTTTCTCCATGTTCAACAGATTCCCTGTGTAGTCCACGGAATAACTGGTCTGTTTTTCTATTGCCTCAATAGCGGTCTTTATGCTCACCTTCGATTGCCCGAACCGGACAGTCTGAGCAGATGCCGACAATAGGGGCAACAGGAACAGAAAGAGAAGGAAAGACCTTAACATACCTGTCCCAACGTCACAAAAATCTACTTTCGCATTTTCCATCTTGATTATTAATTAAATATTTAATATTCGATTCTTCTTAATTAAGATACACCGTATTGTCTTTGATGCTGTATTTGAAATCCCCCATCTTGGAGAGCACTTCAAGCATATCCGTCAGAGATTCTGAAGGACTGAACTGTGTAGTGAACAATTGATTTACAGAAACGCCTGCCCCGATATGAACCTTAACGTTAAAGTGACGGGAAATATCCATAATGACA
>DHOX01000034.1:3889-4080 GCA_002409785.1 Prevotella sp. UBA5379
ATAAAAGACACTTTGCTCACCTGGAACAAGACGGATAGAAACGGACTCTCCCGACTTATCATCATACTCGCGTACGCCGCCTTCTGCCAAGGTTGTAACCACCATACGTGGCTGGTAAGCCTTCACATTAAAGCGGGTACCTACATCTTTGATGACCAGATCACCCACATGGACCAGAAAAGGTTGGGAAG
>DHOX01000002.1 GCA_002409785.1 Prevotella sp. UBA5379
TTGTCATCGGTAATGAAAGAAAGTGTCAGCGGACAGCCTTTAGTGTTCAAGGGTAAATTTATTGATCTTTTTAATCCTGATTTACCCGTTTTAGAAAAGAAGATAGTGCTCCCCGGGACACAGTCTTTATTATATGATCTATCTGCAGTGAAGAATCCTGGCCATCCTGAAGTGGTGGCTTCAGCTTGCAGGATTTATCAAAAACAAAGTACTCATAACCAGTATTCATTTATGACCGAGGCACCAATCAATACGACTATCGCTATGAGAATTTTACTCCCCCGAAAACCGAAATTGATAAAATTAAGAAAAATCAGTGGTGAAGAAATAGGACTAAATACATCATCCTGGGATAAGAAAAGCAGAACATTGTTTATCTCTTTTGAAAGTCAGCCATCTGGCGTTCATGTCTTAATAGATTATTAAATGGAAGCCTGTGCCCTTAATAGCATAGGCACGACTTTCATATTGAGAGAAGGTAAAGGTCTTTTAACTTCTGGATGAGTGGCTGTATTTTGCTCTATTGCACAGAGCTTTTGATTTCGGTCTATCTCCCACATTAATGGTTTCTTTTCATTTCATTTTCGTTCTAAACATGACTTTAGAGGATCAATTTATCTATAATGCGAGGCTGTTATTTATCTATCGGCAGGTTACTATATTTTTTATGATTTTAAGATGATTTTAATCTTATTTTTAACCTGATGCTTATTAATTTCGCAAAAATTATACGTGAGATGGTACATATCATGATATAACATTAGAAATCTAAAAATCTATTAATTAATTTGCCTGAATATGAAAATCGAAAAATTGGGAATTTGGTTAGCAGCCCTGGTCATGATAGGATGCTTGAGCCTTGCAGTGTCTTCCTGTAAGGATGATAGTGATTCTTCTATGAACTATGGCATTGGGACAATAACAGGAACAATCACGGATGATTATAATGCTCCCCTTGAGGGCGTTGCTGTCCGGGTTGATAGTACGGACATTACATCAAATACGGATGCCAACGGTCGCTATACCCTGACCGGAGTAGATATGGGTAAGCATATTCTTCATTTTACAAAGGAGAATTATCAAACAATGGGAGTTACGGTTACTCCGGTCAGCTATTCGGGTAAAGTGGCTCAGGTAGATGCAAGCATGGAATATGCGGCAGCTAAGATTACCGGTGTGGTTCTTGATGCGAAGAATGGAAATGTCCCATTGGCTGGTGTAACTGTAAGTATTGGCGGAAATCAAGTTGTCACGACAGGAACGGATGGTTCGTTTACAATCGGAAGTCTGCCTCTGGGCTCTTATACGCTTGTCTTATCTAAAGCAGATTATTCAACGATTACTCGTAATATAAGTATTGATCAATTTCTTAATGGTACTGCAACCGTCAATGTGACAATGGGTGGTGAACAAATTCTTACCGGGAAGACCATAGATGATCTGCAAAATGCTGATCATTGGTTCTACAGTGAGTACAGGGGTGGTCGTAATGGAGAAAGCTATCCGCATTGGGACTGGTCAACAGATTATATGGCATCAATGAATTTTTATGGTTCTTGGGAAGAACAGAATGAAGGTACTGCCATTCAGATCAGAAATAATGGTGATGATCAAAAGAATCCTGCTGATGTAAATGCATTCGACTCGTATGTATATGGGTTGAAGCATATCACAAGTGATAATGATATCATGACCATTCAGTGTAGGACCCAGTCTAGTTCAGCTGATGATCCCACTGTCTGGGGCGTTCAGGTGGTCGATATGTCCAGTGACAGTCCTGAGGCCACTAAGATAGGGGATAATAGAACGCTGGATCTTACGAATGGCAGTTATTCCGATGAGGTCTTTGACCTGAGCAAGTACATAGGCAAGGATATTATTGTGGCCATAGGAACTTATCGTGCGAGAACGGGCAATTATTTAAAGCAGTTAGTCTTGCGGCGAATAGCTTTTTCGAACAATGCAATATCGGGCTGGGGATGGATTCCTGGTACAGCAATTAGCAATGATTTATCTGACTGGAATTTAACTCGTGAAATGATCCGCTCAACGATGGTTCAAACGAAATGGTCTTTTACGGGGATCTCTCCGGTAAGTGGAAGCAGGGACAATTACCAGGACGCTTATCAGTCCTGGTGCTCGGTAGGGCATATTGCTGCTGAATGGTCCTTCGTTCCGTTGCATAAGGATACAGAACCATTTGCCAGTGAGGGTTTTGTTATAAAGACCCGCGGTGGTGGTACGCCTGTGAGCACGACTACTCCTGAAGCTTATTTCTATGCAAAATTTGCTGTTCAGACCGGGCATAATAATTTTGTGCTGAAATGCCGTAATTTCAACGGTACTAATCCTACCTATTTTAAACTGACCGCAATTGATGAGAACATGAATGTCGTGGATGTCATTCCTTCTAAGGTTACCGCCGATAGTTGGTCCAATGCCAAAAACGGATGTGTCAAGTTTATACATCAACGTGGCAATTCCGGAAGTCCTGATCAATATGCGACATTCCAATATGACCTCTCCCAGTTTAATGGCAAAAATGTCGTTCTGGTCTTGGGCGTCTATAAAGGTGAGGATAATGGAGATGAAAATAAACTTTGTATATATAGTATTAACTTAAACTGATTTTGGGAAATGAATAAATTAAAGTTTTCTATACTGTTGCTATTGTGTTCCTTTTTCTTTGTTGATTGTTCATCAGACAATAGCTCTGAGAATGGTCAGATACCGGGTAATTCTAAACCGGCTACACCTGAGCAGTGGGCTGAGCGTGATCTGAGCAGGGCAATAGCCCTGACAGATACCGTTGTGGCTCATTATTTTACAGGTACTGATATGACCTTACACCGCTATTATAATCCTTATACTCATTCTGTCTCTTCAGAAGTTGCGAGTGTATGGATGTATACCAGTGCCATTGAGGCTGTCAATTCCGTGATGGAAGGTTTAAAGGATATGAAAGAATCAGCTCCAAATCTTTATAACACAAACTATACCAGATATAATGACCTGCTTACGGATTTGTATAAAGGCTTAGAATTCTATTCGGGGACTTATACTTTAACCTCTTATACTCAGACGAAGCAGTGGACGGTTTATAGTGTAGACCGTGGGAGTAGTGCAGGGACTGCCGATGTAGAGGGTAACAAGAATGTATATGATGATCAGGAATGGCTTACCCGGGAATTGATCCGCTCATATCAGATTACTGGCGAGAAGGAATATCTTGATAAAGCGGAATACCTTGCTGATTATATCCTGGATGGCTGGGATTGTACTCTTGATGCAAATGGGAATGAAATCGGCGGTATCACCTGGGGCCCATCTTATGTCTCGAAGCATTCTTGCAGTAATGGCCCATTGGTCTCTTCCCTAGTCTGGCTTTCTGAGGTCTATTCCGGGAAAAGTGATGCTATTTCTTATCGGAAAATAGATCAAAATGGCCACCGTTATACACTTAGTGAAGAGAAGGACAAGTATTACTTGGATTTTGCTGAAAAGATCTACAATTGGCAGAAAAATCATCTGATGATGCCCAATGGGGTATATTATGACTTATTGGGGGCGCAGGGAGGAGATGCCCCGCAGTATGAAACGGTTGATGGCGTAACCTATCGTAAGGGGATGCCATTGTCAACACCTGGAGGACTTGCTTATACTTATAATAGTGGGACGATGCTGTCTGGCGGGGCTGATTTATATAGCGTAACAAAGGATAACAGTTACCTGTCCGACATTCAATCCCTTACCAATGCCACTTTTTCAGTATTTGCTCAGAAAGGCGCTGCACGTGAAGGCTATTATTCTTATCCTTTGGACGGGTTCAGTACTTGGTTCAATGATGTACTGATGCGAGGCTATCTAGCCGCTTTCCAGTTTGATTCCAATGATTCGCTGCCTTTAAGTACTTTCCAGGATAATCTGGACTATGCCTATGCAAATTATCTCTACAAGGGAATGCTGCCCACCAGCCTGCTCGTGGGATGGAGCAAGACAACTGCAAATAATAATACAGAAGCTATGTTTGAATTTGCTTTTGCTTCTGAATATGCCATGCTTTCTCATTATGTAAAGCAAGTGAAAGAATAAAGATATAACAAAAAACCTATTATGAATAGATTAAAGATTGGTTATTTAATATTGTTCCTGACATTAATATGCACGGGACTTCAAGCTCAGACAGACATAACCGTGACAGGAACCGTCATGGATGTTTCCAATGAGCCTGTCATTGGTGCTACGGTTTCAATACAGGGTACTAAAAGTGTGGCTATTACGGATCTTGATGGTAAGTACCTGCTAAAGGGACCGTCAGATGGTACGCTGGTCGTAAACTATATTGGTATGCAACCTTTTAAAATGGCTATTAATGGGCATTCTACCATAAATGTCGTATTGAAAGAGGATGTCAGCCAGCTCCATGATGTTGTCGTTGTAGGTTATGGCACTCAAAAACGTGGATCCTTGACAGGTGCTGTCGCAGCTGTAAGTGGCGATGAGATGCTGCATACCAAGACAGAAAATCCACAAAACATGCTCACCGGCCGTATTCCGGGTGTGAGAGTGTGGCAGAAGAGTGCAGAACCGGGTACTTACAATGATAATTTTGATATTCGTGGTATGGGATCTCCTCTGGTGATTATCGATGGAGTCCCACGTGATGTGAGTGATTTCCAACGTATGAATCCTGAAGATATTCAGGATATCTCTGTATTGAAGGATGCATCGGCATCTATTTATGGACTCCGGGCTGCTAATGGAGTTGTCCTGGTTACAACAAAAAAAGGTACTGCTGGTCAGACGAAGGTTTCTTATAATGGCTCCTATACGATACAGGTTCCAAAAAGCATGCCGGAATTACTGGATGTTTTCAAGTCAATGACGCTCTTGAATGAGAAGGCAATGAATAATGTCAATGGGGGGACACCGATATATAGTGAACAGTATTTTAAGGATTATGCAGATGGAACGCGACGTACCGCAAATTGGAATAAATTGGTATTTGCCAATTCTGCACCTGAGACAAATGGAAATGTGACCATATCCGGAGGAAGTGAAAAGACTCAGTTTTTTATTGGTTTCGGGTATTTCTATCAAAAGGGATTTTTCAAGTCAGGGGATTTAAATTACAATAAGTATAATATCTCATCAGATATTACTTCTGAACTATTCAGAGGTTTGACTTTGGATCTGAAGATTTCCGCAATGGTTGATCATCAGAATAACCCTTATACCTCTTCTGTGGATATTATCCGTAATTACTGGCGTCAGGGTACTTTGTATCCTGCTTATGCTGATCCCGCTGGTACGATGCTGAGTTATGAAGGACTTGATCTGGAAGAAAATACAGTTGCTGAGATGACTGCTGATATTTCCGGTTACCGTAAGTATAAAAAGTCCCAGTTCCTCACATCTGGCACACTCAACTATGATTTCGGTACTATCACCCCTATTCTAAAAGGTCTTTCTGCAAAGGCACTGTTGAGTTATGATTATCATTTGGACAATAATAGTATTTACAGGAAAGAATATTATCAATATGCATACGACTCACAATCTCAGAGTTATATTCAGAAACTTTATGCTTCCAGTTCTCCCAGTCGTCTGACGCGTGAAAATTATGATAATCAGCAATTCCTTACTCAGTTGACCTTGAATTATAATCGTGATTTCGGACCTCATAATATCTCTGGCGTTTTTGGCTTTGAGTCTCAGCGCAGGACGAATGATGGCTTTTATGCCATGCGCAATCTGGCTTTTAATTCACCTTACCTATTTAATGGAGAAGATGATGGTCAGGTTGGTAATAGTTATCCCAGCAGTATTAGTGCAGTTTCTTATGATGCGTTCATTGGCCGATTAAACTATGATTATTCAGGCCGCTATTTGTTTGAAGCACAATTCCGTTATGACGGGAGTTCAGAATTTGCCAAAGGTCACAGATGGGGTTTCTTCCCTTCTGTTTCTGGTGGATGGGTCGTTTCAGAGGAGCCGTTCTTTAAGAAACTCTCTTTCCTTAAGGATATAGACCAACTGAAGTTCCGTGTCAGCTATGGTGTAATGGGCGATGACTCCGGTGCCGGTTATGATTGGGTAGCGGGTTATAGCTATCCTTCGACCAGCAGCAATGCAGAGAACGGATATTTCAATCAATATGCTCCAGGTTATGTCTTCGGTGATAAGTTCGTGTATGCAGCTACGCCGAAGTCCATACCGAACGAGGATATATCCTGGTTTAAAGCTAAGGCTTTTGATGTGGGTGTTGATTTCAGCGCCTGGAATGGCTTGTTTGGGTTCACTTTGGACTATTTTAACCGTGAGATGACAGGATTGTATCAGTATCCCACGTCAGAATTTCCTACGGTCATCGGAGCAGATCCACCACGCGAGAATGTTAACAGTAGCCGGAATTTCGGATTGGAACTACAGTTAACCCATCATAATAAAATAGGTCCTAACTTTGTCTATAATGTGAAAGCCATGGGTACAATTACCCGTCAGGAATATCTTACGGCCATTCAAAATGGGCCCTATGCAAACTCGTATAATAAATGGCGCAATGATAATCTGAATAATCGTTATCAGGGGGTCCAGTTCGGATATACCAGTGCAGGTCGTTTCCAGAATTGGAATGATATATGGAACTATAAAATCTATCATGAGAAGGATGTTCTCCCTGGTGACTATAAATATGAAGACTGGAATGGGGATGGAGAGATTAACAGTCTTGATGAGCATCCATACGCTTTTGATCAGACACCGTGGCTGAACTATAGTCTGAGTTTCGATTTTACTTATAAGAATTTTGATGGAAGTTTCTTGTTCCAGGGTTCTGCCCTTGGGTCAATGTCCTATGAGGAACCGTTGTATTCGATCTGGGGATATGGAACTCTAAAGCAATATTGGAACCGTTGGCACCCTGTAGATGAGAGCGCAGATCCTTATAATCCATCTACAATATGGACGAGCGGATACTATGCTTATACAGGCCATTCTCCTTATTCCAATTCTTCTTTTAACCGAGTTAGTACGGCTTATCTACGTTTAAAAAGTATAGAGGTCGGATATACTCTGCCTAGATGGAAGCAGGTGTCAACTTTGCGGCTGCGAGTGTTTGCCAATGCCTATAATTTATTTACCATAACAGGAGTGAAGTTTGTTGATCCTGAACATCCTGATGATGATCTGGGTCGTCTGTATCCGCTGAGCAGAACTTACACTTTTGGTTTGCAAATTTCATTTTAAGCCGATCTCACAGAAAATAACATTAAAGAAGTATGAAAAAATTAATTATATTTTTAGCTGTTTTATCACTTACGGTTTCTTGTGCAGACTTAGATGTGGCGCCCAAGAATGTCGTAACGGCTGATCAATTGCTGAGTGATGAATCAGGGATGGACATCTATCTGGCAAGACTTTACAGTTATATGCCTTACGAAGATTTTAAGTATTTGCCACAATGGGGCTTTAATTTTAATGGATGGCTAGTCAGTATTGGCATAAGCGGAACAGGTGAGTGTCTTGACCGTGATGGAATATGTGCCGCCTTTACGAGTGAGAGTACTCCTTACTGGTCTATGGCTTTCAGGGAGTTACGTGAAGCTAATTTCTTACTTGAAAATTTGCCAAAATACAAAAGTCATTATTCTGAAGCAATGTATAATGATTATCTGGGTGAAGCTTACTATATAAGAGCAACGGTATTTTATGCCATGGCAAGGCGTTTTGGAGGGGTGCCTTTGGTAACGAAGGTCATTGATTATCCTGACAAGAGCGATAATCTGGAAGTTCCGCGTTCTTCTGAGGAGGATACCTGGAATCAAGTCCTTTCAGATTATGATAAGGCAATTGAGTTGTTGGAGCCGACAAGCCCCAAGGATGGCTATGCCAATAAATACATTGCACTTGCCTTTAAGTCTGAGGCAATGCTTTATGCGGGTAGTGTAGCCAAATATAATCAGACGGTACCAGGATATTTGACTGGCATAGGACAAAAAACAGGCGTTCGGGTGATCGGATTTGCTCCGGATAAATGGGAGGCAGATTCTAAAAAGTATTTTACAGAAGCCTATAATGCTGCCAAAGAGGTGATTAATTCAGGAATCTATTCTTTGTACATGAAAGACTGGGCACCGAACGATCCGGAGGCACAGTATAAAAATATGGTGGACATGTTCTTTGATGATTCTAGCCCTGAAAATATTGCAGTCAAGAAATATATCTATCCGACCTCAACTCATGGCTATGATGCCTATAATTCTCCGTTCATCTTCCGTTCTCCTTTGTCCAGCGGCATGTGCCCTACATTAGATTTCCTGGAGTTGTTTGATGGATTTCCCCGGTATGCAGACGGTACGGTCCGTGTGACAGACGGTACTTCGAACACGACAGGACATTACCTGATGTATGATTCTCCTCTTGACTTTTTTAAGAATGCAGAACCTCGTCTTCGGGCGTATGTGATTTTTCCCGGTGACCAGTTTAAGGGGAAAACGATAGAAATACGTATGGGAACTTATACAGGTGATGTGCCCATCAAGCCTTTCTGGAGTGACTATTCATACAATTCTGCAGAAAAGACTTATCAGCAGTTACCGGAATATACGCAGACTCCCAAGACACTCTATCTGAGTCCGAGTAATGGAAGCAGCCAGGAGATAGTCCATCTGGACAATGGGACAACTATGACTGCATCTGGTGAAAATGGACCTTTTTACGCCAACGGAGAGAGCTGTCTTACCGGGCTTCTAGTACGTAAGTATCTGAACCCGGATCCTTCTGCTGTTATTGGAGAGGGGAAGTCTTCCCAGCATTTTATATTGATGCGATACGGAGAAGTCCTTTTGAATATGGCGGAGTCTGCCGTGGAACTCTCTTTGGCAGGCGTTCCTTCTCCTGATGGTAAGGACTTGCTCCAGCAGGCTACTGATGCCGTGAACCAGATCCGGCAGCGTGCCGGTGCGACCTTGTTGACATCAACGATACCAAGTACGGATGCAGGTCGGGATATTGTTCGGAAAGAGCGCCGGAAAGAACTGGCTATGGAACAGAAAACCAAATGGGATATCCGGAGATGGCGTGTGCAGCATTATGAAGGTCGTGATGGCTTTTGGGGAGAACAACGTGATAAGAATGCTTATAGCAATAACAGCAATTACCGTTTTCGGGGTCTTTATCCTTTTTATTCCACCAAAGCCGGTAAATGGTTCTTTGATGCTCATTTCCAGGCCGTTAGTTTAAAGACTTTCAATTACAATATTCTTGATTACTATTTCGCCATTCCCGATAATGAGGTTTCTAAGAGTAAATACATCGATCAGCAGCCTAACAGATAAGGCTTGAATTTTAATAATACAAAAATATGAATAAGAAAGTTTTCTATATTTTGTTCCTTTCATCTCTCCTGCTTGCCTCTTGTGACATGTTCGAGATGGATAATTATGATGCGCCGGATGCAACAATCAAGGGTGCCGTAGTGGATGATGAAACGGGTGATTCCATTCTTACGGATCAAGGGAGCGAAGGTATAAGAGTAAGGATGCTCCAGTTGGACTACAGTGATAATGCCCAGCATAATCCTGATTTCTACTGTATGCCTAACGGGACCTTTCAGAACACCAAGGAGTTCAAGGGCCGTTACAATGTTACCGTTGATGGTCCGTTTATTCCTATTGTACGGGAGAATTCCTCAGGAATTCCGATCGCAGATGGTTCCCAGATCGTTAATTTAAAGGGTAAGGGAACCACTAATGTCGTATTTAAGGTTAAACCGTTCTTGGAAGTAGAATTTGTCGGTTATCCTACTGTTTCCAACGGAATCATAACGGCTAAAGTCAAAGTAGTACGTCGTGTGTCCCGGACGGAATTTCAGTCTTTGATAGAACCGATGGGTGGGTATGATGACAGCTATCCCAATATTACGGATATTCAACTCTTTGTGAGTTATTCCTCAACGGTAGGTTATCGGGCTCGTGATGAGCGTTGGTCCAATCA
>DHOX01000085.1:0-8384 GCA_002409785.1 Prevotella sp. UBA5379
ATAGAGACATATTCGTAAAACATTCTACCGGTCAGTAGTCTGCCCTGTTCCCTTCATTTTACCATTATCTTTCACCATCAGACTCATTTTCCGTTTTCTCTCCATCCCGGACATTAATAAAATAGGTAAAGGAAGAAAGAAAAAAAGCACATAGTCCGATAATTGACCCAGACCGGGAAGCAAAAAACATTGACAAAGATTCATTAAAAAAGGATGTGCAAGTGAACACATCCTCCCTGATCCTTACAGTCCCGTCCGGCTACGGACGAAAAAAGCAGTTGGTTTCAGCACTTCCTTCTCACGTTCCGGATAATCTTCCGGTTGGCCCGGTTGATCTGAGAAGTATCAATGGAGTTCAAGTAGATCTGCGTAGTCCTGTAAGAATTGTGTCCCATTCCCTCGCTGATCACGGCAATGGAAACGTCCATGTTACGTGCAATACAGGCCCAAGAATGCCGGGCCACGTAAGTAGAGAGCGGAATCTTCAGTCCGATCCGGTCCCCTATTTTCTTTAAGTTCCGGTTGACCGTCTGTTCCACCTGCCGGTACCTGCGATAGGCCGTATCATCGTCCTGCTTCAGGATGGGAAGCATAAACAGAGATCAAAGATTAAACGACCATAAAGCATAAATATTTCCACCCCAAGTTAAACATGGTCGTAAACGATCAGGGAAGAAAACCACAATAACGACAATTCGAAAAACAAAACATTCCGCTACTAAAACAACAATCATTTCTATTAAATAAACAGAAGAAGAACAACGATTTGCGTTATCTTTTCCTAAAAGTTCCCCACAACTTTAATAAAAATACGAATTTTTGACTATCTTTGTGATAATTCACTTTCGCAATTAAGCGGGAAATTAAAATTATCATGACATGAAAAAAGATTTAGGAGCCAAAATGTTTTTTACACCGTTACCAGTTCTTATCATCGGTACTTACAATGCGGCAGGCATACCGGACGCTATGAATGTAGCCTGGGGCGGACAATGCGGGCCGAAACACGTAGCCCTGAATATCGGTTCACACCAGACCACAGAGAATCTGAGAAACAAAAAAGTTTTCACCTTAGCCTTTGCAGATCGTCAGAATGAAGCCAAGGCAGATTTCGTAGGCCTTGTCTCCGGCAGGACCGTACCGGATAAGATCCGGAAGACCGGTTGGAAAGTAACCAAGTCCCCCCATATAGATGCACCCGTCTTCGATGATTTCCCCCTGACACTTGAATGCAAGGTCATTGACATGAAAGAGGAAAGCGACGGAGGAGCCCGCGTGGTAGGCGAAGTTGTCAACACCATTGCCGATCATAAAATTCTGGACAGCAAAGGGAATATAGACATCGACCAACTTCAGCCTATCCTCCTGGATGATTCCGCTGCAGCCTATCGTGCCGTAGGAGAGAAAGTTGGCAACGCTTTTAAAGATGGCAATTCGTATAAATAAATCCCTAATAGACAATCTTTCAAAACCATCCAAATGAAAAAAATCTGTTTGACAGGAATGTTCCCCCTGCTGATAGGAGTAACCATGACCTTTTGTGCCTGTAACAACAAAGCCACCTCCACTCCGGTCACATTCGATAAAGTAGCAATAGACACAACGGTGAACCTGGTCCCGGGAGACACAGCCTCCCCGAAGGCCAAGATCAATCTCACCTATACCTATGCCAAGGGAGACAAGGGAGACAAGGGAGACAGCGTAAAAAAGATAAACAATTATATCCTATCCTCCAATGCTTTCAAAAGTGACCTGGTAAATGCCTATGCTCTGGAAAATTTACCACCGAAAGAAGTAGTCCGCAAATTCGTCCAGGAATATATCAAAGAATACCGGAAAACCTGCGGTCCACTCTATGCAAAAGACAAGACCACCCATTCCTGCAACTATGAATTTCTGTCAGAAGGCAAAGTGGTCAACAATGGAAGATACTCCTGCCTCACCTTTAACAAATACGTTTATACCGGCGGAGCCAACGGGATGTCTTCCGCCATCACCATCAATGTAGATAGAAAAACCGGTGAGATCATTACCAAGGATCAACTTTTAAAGCAGATCTCGCCCAGTAAGACAAAACAGGAAATCGTAAACAGCCTTGTGAGGCAACTCAAAGTAAAGGATTTCAAGCAGTTGCACGACAGCCTGTATGTGTTTTCCGATACCACTGTCTACATCCCGGACAACTTCCGGATCGGCAAAGACAGTATCACCTTCATTTATGGCGACTTAGAGATCGCTCCCCACTATATGGGAGTACTCAAGGCCAAGGTATCCAAAAAAGATATTCAAATGAAGCCGGAATAAGCCGGCTGATCCTTCCATGATCTTACTTTTCCTCCGTCAAGGACAAAAGTAAGACCCCTGAAGGATCATAAGACAAGAAATACCAGAAAGCAAAATAAATCGAAAAAGCATGAAAGTAAAAGGGGAACCTATTATTATCATGAATTTCTCAGGAGCCTATGAACTAGAACCCTTTGCCGATCATCCCGGCTTTATCCATCTGGACTGCTCCCACCTCAACGGCACAGATTGCTATTGCAGCCATGAGGCCAGGGAGCAAATCAGACAGATGATCGCCCCCTACTCTCCGGAAGGGATACACTTTATTGATAATGGAGACTACCATTATATCACGAAATTCTGGATAGACAAACTCAACCAGCCATTCTCCCTGGTCATCTTTGATCACCATTCCGACATGCAGCCGTCACGCATTCCAGGTCTGTTGTCCTGTGGCAACTGGGTAAAGGACGCCATGGACGAGAACAGAAGACTGGTCAAAGTCATTCTCATCGGTACCCCCCAGGACACCGGATGGAATATTCCAGTCAATTATCAAGAAAGAGTATACCTCCTGGACCGGGAAGAAATAAGGAGGATCATAGCGGGGGAAAAGCCGATTGCCCTAAAAGGCCCCGTCTACATTTCCATCGACAAAGATGTACTGAGTACAGCCTTTGCAGAAACCAACTGGGATCAAGGTACACTTACCCTACAGGAATTGCAACAGACCCTCTTCCTCCTGTTAACACAGACACACGTCATCGGCATTGACATCTGCGGAGAATATAAAATCGTACAGAGCCTCTTCCAGAATCAAAAAGCTGCCTGCATCGACAATCACGCCAATCTGTCCATCCTCCAGACCATCGTGCAAGCAGCAAGATTAAAAGGAAGTCACTGAGGCGGCAGCAGATTCACATTCGCTTTACCTCCCCAGTCCTTTCATAGCGAAACACGATGCAGTCATGTTAAAGTGTAAACATTATTTCATACATTGCGCACTCATTTTATTTTTGTGCAACATTCTTAAGGATGAAAAACAGACTAAAAAAAGTTCAAATTAGGCCATTATAATATTTTATGATCTGTATCACAAACAAGGCATTTTCTATCAAAGTGAAACATAACCCTCAAAAACAAAGCATCAAATTTGCTCTTTCCATATCATTATGTCAAAAATGATTTAAATCCGTTGTATACGAATCTAATTCCTTCTTTTTTTGCACAAATATTTTATTGTGTGCACCTTTAGTGTGAAATTGTCAAAAACTTTGTTAATATGAAGAAGAAATAGACAGACTTCGATTCATACCCATTAACTTTGCGACAAGCAAAATAAAAACAGAGAATATGACAAGTGAAGAATGGTATCTGAAAGGCAATCTTTATCGAAAACAGCAAGACTGGCAGCATGCTATGGACTGCTATCTTGAAGCGATCGATTTAGATCCGGAAAGTCCTGCAAAGGATGCGAAGAAGATGCTGGACAATATATTGAATTTCTATTGCAAGGATTGCTACAATCCGTAAGATGGAAAAATCACAGACCCCCTGGGCCCTTCAAGGACGGGCAGGTACATAAAAGATCAGCCCCTCTCCTCAAGACGCAGAAGAGAACAGGGTCCGCTCGCCTTTTGGTTTTCAGGAGTCCCGTACTCCTTTCAGAACCTCAAATCTATTGAAAACAGAAACACATCTAATTAAGAAACAAAGATGAAAAATAAAGGAGCTATTGTGGTGAACACAGATCGTTGCAAGGGCTGTGCATTATGCGTACAGGCCTGTCCCAACGGCGTGTTGGCCCTGGTAAAAAAGAAAGTCAATGTGCACGGATACCCTTATGTGGCACCACAACTTGATAAAGATTGTATCGGTTGCAGTTGTTGCGCCATCGTATGCCCGGATGCATGCATTACCGTTTACAGGAAAAGAATGGAGGACTAAACAATGGAAGAAAAGCAAGAAATAACCCTTATGAAAGGGAATGAAGCTCTGGCCCGTGCCGCCATTCGTTGCGGAGCAGACGGATTCTTCGGATACCCCATCACCCCTCAAAGTGAAATCATTGAGACCCTGGCCCTGCTTAAGCCGTGGGAAACGACAGGAATGGTAGTCCTTCAGGCTGAAAGCGAAGTTGCAGCCATCAACATGGTCTATGGAGGAGCCGGTGCCGGCAAAAGGGTCATGACCACCTCTTCGAGTCCCGGCGTGGCGCTGATGCAGGAAGGTATAGCCTATATGGCCGGAGCCGAGATACCAGGAGTCATCGTCAACGTACAGCGAGGCGGTCCCGGGCTGGGGACCATCCAGCCCTCACAGAGTGACTATTTCCAAGCCACGCGAGGAGGAGGAAACGGTGACTATAACACCATCGTCCTGGCCCCCGCATCGGTCCAGGAGATGGCAGATTTCGTGGATCTCGCCTTCACCCTGGCATTCCGCTATCGCAATCCGGCCATGATCCTGAGCGATGGAGTCATCGGCCAGATGATGGAGAAAGTAATCCTGCCCCCTTCCAAGCCACGGCGGTCCGAAGAGCAGATCCGCAAGGAATGTCCATGGGCTACCATCGGCAGGACCGCAGACCGGAAACCGAATATCCTTACTTCCCTGGAACTGAAACCGGAAATCATGGAACAGCGCAACCTGTCCATGCAGAAGAAATACCAGACCATCAAGAACTGTGAAGTCCGTTTCGACACCCAGCAGATGGATGACGCAGAATATATTATCGTAGCCTTCGGCAGTGCCGCCAGAATAGCAGAAAAAGCCATCGAACTGGCACGAGAGCAAGGGATCAAAGCCGGACTGTTCCGTCCCATCACCCTATGGCCCTTCCCGGAAAAGCAACTCCGTGAAGCAGCTGAGGGCAAGAAGGGAATTCTGGTAGCTGAGATCAATGCAGGCCAGATGGTCCAGGACGTGCGCCTGGCCATGAACGGCGCACTGCCTGTAGAGCATTTCGGCCGGTTAGGCGGTATTGTACCCGAACCAGAGGAAATCGTAAATGCGCTGAAAACACAATTGATTCAAAAGGAGAAATAAACATGGATACATCAATCATATCACCGGAAAATCTGGTTTATACCAAACCGAAACTGATGAACGACACCACGATGCACTATTGCCCGGGGTGTTCCCATGGAGTCGTGCATAAACTTGTCGCAGAAGTTATCGCAGACATGGGCATGGAAGAAAAGACCGTAGGAATCTGCCCGGTAGGATGTGCCGTATTTGCATACCGCTACCTGGATATAGACTGGCAGGAAGCTGCCCACGGAAGAGCACCAGCACTGGCTACAGCCATAAAACGTCTCTGGCCGGACCGTCTGGTATTCACCTATCAGGGTGACGGTGACCTGGCGTGCATCGGCACAGCAGAGACGCTGCATGCCCTGAACCGCGGAGAGAACATCACGATCATCTTCATCAATAATGCCATATACGGCATGACCGGCGGGCAAATGGCACCCACAACCCTTATCGGCCAGAAGACGTCTACCTGTCCATACGGAAGAGACCCCGTCCTGCACGGCTATCCCCTGAAGATCACCGAACTGGCTGCCCAGTTGCAAGGAACCTGCTACGTCACACGCCAGAGCGTGGAGACTGCCGGAGCCATCATCAAGGCAAAGAAAGCCATCCGCAAGGCCTTTGATGCCTCGATGGCGAAAAAGGGTTCATCTCTGGTAGAAATTGTAAGCACCTGCAGCAGTGGCTGGAAACTGAAGCCTGCCGAAGCGAATAAATGGATGGAAGAGCACATGTTCCCCTTCTATCCCAAGGGTGACTTGAAAGATACGATAAACAAATAAAGTATGTCCTTCAAAGGCAGGGGAGAATCATGGAGTCCAGTCTCCGGAATCCCCTCTGCTGCAGAAAGGATAATTGACAGAAAAAGGAAATGAAAAAGGAAATCATTATAAGCGGATTCGGCGGCCAGGGAGTCCTCTCGATGGGGAAGATACTGGCCTATTCGGGATTAATGGAAGGAAAAGAGGTAACATGGATGCCAGCCTACGGCCCTGAACAACGGGGCGGAACGGCCAATGTCACCGTCATTGTCAGTGACCAGCGCATCTCCTCCCCCATCCTCAGCCGTTATGACATAGCCATCGTCCTGAACCAGCCCTCCCTGGATAAATTCCAGGCCAAGGTGAAACCAGGAGGTATCCTCATCTATGACGGATACGGCATCATGGCCCCTCCTTCACGGAAGGACATCAGCATATACCGTATCAACGCGATGGATAAGGCAGCGGAGATGAAGAATGCACATGTCTTCAATATGGTTGTCCTCGGCGGCCTGCTCAAGGTCTGTCCACTGGTTACTCCTGACGGGCTCCAGAAGGCTCTGTTCAAGACTCTCCCGGAGCGCCACCATAACCTGATCCCACTCAACATGAAAGCAGTAGAGGAAGGAAAGGGCATCATCACAAAAATGCAATAACATCTGACAAGAAGCAAATACAACTGTAGGGAGTAATCGGGTCTCCCCATGGTAAGGAAGGGTACATTTTCTGAATGTGCCCTTTTTCATTGCCTTTTCTCCCTGACCGTCGTCAGGAGCATAACCGTCCGTGCCTCAGCACTCCAGCCAGGCGTGGAAACGGCGGCCGGCAGAAGCGGCAGCCATACGGCTGGCCGAAAATTGTTTTTAACCTTTCGGGAAACCCGCTTGTTGATTTTTTTTGTATCTTTGCAACTGGCTTGAGGAAAAGCCAACCATCATCTTCGGGGCAGCAGCCGTTGCCAGAGATGAAAGGCAGAAAGGAAACCACTACGAGTAAGCCCATCTTTCCGATCTGTCCACCCGTAAAAATCGCACCCATAACTGAATAAAAATGTCAAAAACAACACTCTATTTTACAATCGCCATATTTATTGTCCTGTTCATCGGACTGGTATGGTTCGGCTTGAAATCTTATCTGGATATAAAAAGGCATAAGCTCCAGAGTGAACGGGACCGCAAAGAGAGACTGGAAAGGATGAAACAGAACCTGAAATCCAGAGGATAAAAGAAACTGCATGATGGTAAAAGAAGCGAACAGCCCCACAGAGCAGAAGACAGGAGAGATACCCGTACTGTTATTAACAGGGTATCTGGGGAGCGGGAAGACAACACTGGTCAACCGGATCCTTGCAAATCAGCATAACATCAAATTTGCGGTTATTGTCAATGACATCGGTGAGGTGAATATCGATGCAAGCCTCATACAACAAGGCGGAGTCGTAGGGCAAGACGACAAGAGTCTCATCGCCCTGCAGAATGGTTGTATCTGTTGTACACTAAGGATGGATCTCGTCGAGCAGCTCTGCGACATCGCCAATACCGGCCGTTTCGATTATATTGTCATCGAAGCCAGCGGCATCTGTGAGCCTGCCCCTATCGCCCAGACCATCAGTTCCATCACGGATATAGTACCCGGATTTATCAAGAAAGCAAGGCCCACGCTCGATTGCATCGTGTCTGTCGTCGATGCCCTCCGGCTTCAAAAGGAGTTTGACAATGGCCAGACGTTGCAACGTACGAATATCGCTGAGGATGACCTGGAAAACCTGGTCATCCAGCAAATCGAGTTTTGTAACCTCATCCTGCTCAACAAGGCTACAGAGGTCAGTACGGGCGACCTGGGACGCATCAGGGAGATCCTTCATACCATTCAGCCGGAAGCAGAAATCATCCCCTGTGATTATTGTGATGTTCCTCTTTCCCGACTGATCCATACCCATCAATTTGATTTTGACAAGGTCGCCGGTTCTGCTGCATGGATCAAGGCTATCGAAGGAGAAGATCAAGGCTGCCCTATTCCACAAAACAAGGATGAGGGAGAGAGAGAAGAATATGGCATCACCACCTTTGTCTACCAGCGCAGACCCGCATTCAATCTTGGAAGATTTGATGAGTTTGTCTCAGGCAACGCCATGAAAAAGGTCATCCGGTGCAAGGGAACATGCTGGTTTTATGATGAACCAGACAACTGTTATATCTTCGAGCAGGCAGGATCACAGACCACTCTCAGGAATGCCGGTCAATGGTATGCCACGATGCCGGAAGAGGAGCTCCGCCAACGGTTACAGGAAGATGAAAGTCTGCG
>DHOX01000085.1:8621-11571 GCA_002409785.1 Prevotella sp. UBA5379
GTCAAAGCCTTGGACGCCTGCATGGAAGAGCCGGATGATGCCCCCTACACCATCCGGAAAGCAACCATTGATGACTGCCAGTTGATCCACAACATGGCGGAGCAGGTGTTTCCCAAAACCTATAAAAGTATTCTGTCACCAGAACAGAACGACTATATGATGGACTGGATGTATTCTCTTCCGAACCTTTACCGGCAGATCACGGAACAGCATCATACCTATCTGATCTTGTCCGTCAATCATGAGCCTGCTGGATATTCATCCGTCCAGCCGGAAGGAGAAGATGTCTATCATCTCCAGAAACTCTATATTCTGCCCAAATACCAAGGCATTCACTTAGGCGGCCGGCTCTTTACGGAAACGCTGAAATATATCAAGAGCATCCACAAAGACCCCTGCCGGGTAGAGTTGAACGTCAACCGGTCAAATCAAGCCGTGGGGTTCTATCTGCACATGGGCATGAAGAAGATCCGCGAAGGTAATTTCCCTATCGGGCATGACTTCTTCATGAATGATTACATCATGGGCATTGACCTCTGATCAAGGCACAAGATAACAAGGAAAGGATCGCTGCCGGTTTTTCATCGATGACTTGCAATCATTGCCCCGTAAGATCACAGCAGGGTCCCTCTCTTCAGCAACAACAAACTAGATCAAGAAAAGAAATTCTCGGGAAATGGATAAACTTTCAGAAAACACCATCGGACAGTGGCTGGAATACTGGGCTCAAAACGATCCGGACAGAGATTTTGTGGTATACTCTGACCGCAATCTTCACTGGACCTTCAACGATGTCAATGAGCGTGTCGACCAGATGGCAAAAGGTATGATGAATATCGGAGCCGGAAAGGGAACCCATATCGGCATACTGGCCAATAATGTCCCCGACTGGATCACGGTATTATTGGCATGTTCCAAAATCGGAGCCGTCTCTATCCCCGTGAACACGAACTTCAAACGGATCGAACTGGAGGACATTATGCAACGTGCGGATATGGAAATGATTTTCATCGTTGAGCATTGCAAGGATAATGACTATGCCGAGATCATGTACAGGATCCTTCCCGAACTCAAGACCCAACCTTTAGGACAGTTGCACAGCACCCGTTTTCCGAAGATGAAAGCTGTCATCCTCATGGGTACGGCTCATCGCCGGGGGATGTATACCACGGTAGACCTCCTCTCCGGAGCAGCATGGGTCAAGGATAAAGACTATCAGAGCATAAAACATGCCGTAAACGCTCATGATCTGACCAACATCCAGTTTACCAGTGGCACTACCGGGTATCCGAAAGGAGCTATGCTGAGCCATTATAATATCTGCAACAACGGCTATCTCACAGGCGTCCATCTGCGTTTCACGCCTGACAGCAAACTCTGCCTTTGTGTTCCCTTCTTCCATTGCTTCGGTCTGGTCATGGGCATTATGAACTGCCTGGTCCATCATTGCACGATGGTCATCTGTGAGACCTTCGATCCTATGCTGGTCTTGTATTCCATTGCCCATGAGCGTTGCACCTCTCTTTTTGGAGTGCCGACCATGTTCCTTGGAATCCTCTCCCATCCCCTGTTCAAACGATTCGACCTTTCAAGTCTTTATGCCGGAATAATGGCAGGGAGCATCTGTCCGGCGAGCCTCATCAGACGGGTTGAGGAAGAAATGGGAATGATCGTCTGCACGGAATACGGATTTACGGAATCTTCACCAGGGATGACAGCCACGCGATGGGATGATCCCTTCGACATACGCAGCAACACGGTCGGCAAAGCCTTTGAAGACTCTGTTATCACCGTTCGTGACAAGGATGACAAAGAGTGCCCCGTAGGAGTTGAAGGAGAATTATGTAACCGTGGCTATAATAATATGCTCGGATATTATAAAGATCCGGAAAGCACCGCAGAGATATTAGACAAGGAAGGAAACCTGCATACCGGCGACCTGGGATTTAAGGATGAAAAGGGTTACTTCCATATCTCCGGCCGCATCAAGGATATGATCATCCGTGGAGGTGAAAATATCTATCCCCATGAGATTGAACAGTTCCTTTACCATCTTCCTGAAATCAAGATCATACAGGTTGTCGGAGTACCCTCAGAGAAATACGGTGAGTCTGTAGGTGCCTTCATTGAACTGAAGAAGGGTTCCACCCTTCAGGCCTCTGACATCACAGACTTCTGTAAGGACAAGATTGCCCGATACAAGGTGCCGAAATATATTTTCTTCCTCAAAGACGGAGAATGGCCTTTGACCGGGAGCGGAAAAATCCAGAAATTCAAATTGAAGAAGAAAGCGGTCGAAATCTGTAAGAAAGAAGGCAGGACGATTATATGACATTGGTGAGTGCCATTCAGTTATTAGGGGGAAATCAGCTTACGCTCAGATAGCTGCAGATCCGAAAGTCTATCTGTAATCAACTCTCATTAAAATCGGACAACTTTTAAAAGCACTATGCAATTTACCTTTCATGTTTTCAGGTAATATTACATACTGCAGGCCTGTATGGGCAAAAGCGAATGCAGGTAAAGAATTAATCAGAGCCTTACTTAAGTCCAGGGACCTTAAGACCCCAGTTAACTTATTGTTGCTACCTTTGTGCCCACCCATGTACCTGATATAGGCAATATCTTCATTATTCACCGGTCCTTCTACTTTCAAGTGATAAACATAAGGAATGGTGTTTTCTTTCAACCTGTATCTTAGCGTTCCCTTTTTAGAAAGTTTGACAATGGTTTGATGTGGTACATAATTACTGTCGGCTACACCAACAATGATAGATTTCCGATAATTATAAACCGGTATATGATCGAAGTCGTAATAGCCGTCTTTCTCACCACCCCAGCCAAAATTTACGTGAATGGAGTCACCTTTTATCCCATCTAAAAGGAAGAAGTGCCTGCCAGCGTTTTTATTTGATGCTGCAATGATTACAGGCCGACCCTCCTGGATTTC
>DHOX01000085.1:11987-12113 GCA_002409785.1 Prevotella sp. UBA5379
TGGTGATCTGGGATGGATATTGCATATAATTCATAATCTGTGCCAGGACTACAGCTCCGCATCCAGTTGGAACTCGCCGTACTTTCCCACAGGGGTCTTTGGCCAGGAAAAAATAATTATAAGGAT
>DHOX01000018.1:0-2112 GCA_002409785.1 Prevotella sp. UBA5379
CGGAGACAGCCATCTGACAACAGGCAGATGCAACGAGAAAATCCAATAAGCCAATGTCGGTAATAATATGAGTCCTAAGACCAGTGCCGAGGCCAAGGCAAATGTCTTCGTATACGCTAAGGGGTGGAACATCTTACCTTCCTGCGCCTGCATGGCAAATACCGGCAGGAAACTTACGATAGTCGTAATCATGGCCGTTACTATAGCTGAAGAAACTTCCGTTACGGAACGGTAGATTACATCTTCAAGTTCCTGTCCCCTGACATGCCCGTCCTCATCATGTAACTCATGCAAGTGACGTAACGTATTTTCCATAAAGACGACACTAACATCCACCATCACGCCAATGGCTATGGCTATGCCGGACAGAGCGACGACATTCGCCTCTATGCCCGTCAACTTCATGACAATAAACGTAAGTAATACCGAAAGGGGCAACAGACTGGCCACGACTACCGAAGTACGCAAATTGAAAACCAGTATGAGCACGACAATGATACAGATCAGCACCTCATGGTTCAGAGCACTGTCCAGGGTTCCAATCGTTTCCTTGATGAGTTGCGTACGGTCATAAAAAGGAACGACAGTCACTTTGGAAACCGATCCGTCACGCAATGTCTTTTGAGGCAGACTGTTTCCGATCTGTTTGATTTTATCCTTGACCTGTTTGATCACATCCATGGGGTTAGAGCCATATCGTGCCACGACGACACCACCAACAGCCTCCTGCCCTTCCTTGTCCAGTCCTCCTCGACGTTCAGCCGGGCCAAAACTGACATGAGCCACATCCTTAACCCGTACAGGTTGACCGTCACGAGATGTAATCGCCGCATTTTCCAGATCATTCAGATTCTTCACATAGCCCAGTCCACGGATCTGGTACTCCACCTTATTGATCTCAAGCGTACCTGCGCCCACATCAATATTGGAATTTTTCACAGCTTTCATCACCTGATCCAGATTGATTCCGAAAGACCTCATGGCATCCGGATCAAGATCTACCTGATACTCCTTGACATAACCTCCGATAGAAGCAACCTCAGAAACCCCGTCAGCAGAATTCAGTGCATATTTCACCTGATAGTCCTGAATGGTACGGAGTTCTTCGGGGCTCCAGCCTCCGGCAGGTTGTCCCGTCTTCGGATTACGTCCCTCCAATGTATACCAGAACACCTGTCCTAATGCCGTGGCATCAGGACCCAGACTCGGTTTGACCCCATCAGGAAGCAAACCGGAAGGCAAAGAATTCAATTTTTCCAGAATCCGTGAACGACTCCAGTAGAAATCTACATTATCTTTGAAGATAATATATACGAAAGACATACCGAACATAGAGGTAGACCGAATCGACTTTACCCCAGGTATACCCAATAAAGAAGTTGTCAGCGGATAAGTAATCTGTTGCTCCACATCTTTAGGAGAGCGTCCCATCCATTCTGTTGCCACTATCTGTTGATTATCCCCAATATCAGGAATTGCATCTACAGAAACCGGATCCCTGGGGATGATACCCGTATGCCAGTCAAACGGTGCCGTGGCGGCTCCGCCGATAATGACTGCTATCAAAACCAGAGCTGATATAATCCGGTTATGCAGAAAGTACTTTATAATTTTATTAAGCATTCCGACAGCATATAATTTATGTTTATAATTTCCGATTTTACCTGAATATAGTTAAAAGGAAACTACAGATAGATAAAATCGATTGAACGGCCTTCTGATTTCCACAGACAGTATAAATATAACTCTACAGACGGTCACGCAAAAAAGATGACAGTTCCAAGACTCATACAGATATACGACTGCATAGAACTTCTGCCAACACGCAGAATCTCCATTCAGAAAGCAAATAAAATAAATTATACGATTGCCGGAGGAGCACGTAATCCTTCTCCTAATGGTATCTTCAAAGAATGATAAGGAGACTGGTAAAGTCCGAACTCCTCCTCATTACTTCCCAAGACCACACATAAAGGGTCTGGAAGAACTCCTGAAAATCCATGGAACCAGTCATCTGAAATCAGTACAGGCTGAACTGCAATCTGAGTTCCCTGTACAAAAGAAGATACGCGATAAGCATAATGAACAAAACGGCAATGAGAACAATGAGAA
>DHOX01000018.1:2323-2695 GCA_002409785.1 Prevotella sp. UBA5379
TATTTGAAACCATCCATGATAAAGCCTATCAACTCTCCATCACAATAATGGAGAGTCTGGTCAACTCCGACGGTACCAACCATCATGAGAGTGATTAAAAGGCACGTAATGAATCGTTTCATCAATCGCAAAAATAGATATTCTTCATGAGATAAACAAATTTTTATATTGTTTTCTCCGAAAAATACCACGAATAGGGTATGGATTTATTTACTGATTTCTTCAAGTAAATGACAAGCATCCTCTACAGAAGGAACGTTCTTAACGGTCATCAACCTATGCGTATTGCGCTCATAAAGTTTCGTCCGCCGTACAGCTCTGGCTGCAAAACTGATGACCTTCGCAAAGGTCTGGCTCTGATAGAACGGGCTC
>DHOX01000081.1:0-2569 GCA_002409785.1 Prevotella sp. UBA5379
CTTTCTGAGCAATCGTCCGGTCCCGATCAGCAAAGGCACTGCGCACCACCCCCATCTTTGTGGCATAGGCTTCCAGTTCGTCAAACACCCGACCGTAATTCTTCCTGATCTCCTCTACCAGTTGTTGCTTGCGTTCTGCCAACTGACCTCTCAGGGTTCTCATGATTTTGAGATACGACTGCAGAGATTTCCATGGTTCCTCATCACTCTTGACCTGTTTCAGACTCTCCACAGACGATTGCTGTTCAGGAGTCAGGAAAGCGAAATTGTCCCTGTTATCATCCAAAAAGTGATAGAGACTCAGATAATTATCTTTCTGATCGTTATAAAAGGTAGCAATGGATTTGCACCGGTCCATCAGTGCACTGGCATGTTCGCGGGCAGCGATGACGGTCTCGAAAAACTTCTGCTGATCGCGGATGGCCGACCAACTCTCCAAGAGCTTGGTGGCCTCTTTGACCACGGGAGCGAAAGGCTCATCTCCTAGAGTCTTGGACAATTTACGGTACGCTTCAAGTTGTTTGTTCAAGGCCGAATGCTCATTCTCCTTGCAGTTATGGTAGAGTTCCGCACTGTCATTGCTGCCCAAGACCGTCATGACATTGAAGATCTGTTTCCAACTCTCCACAAACGCATTCAACACTTCTTGAGAAATGGCCTTGGCGGGTTCGATAGTGAAGCGGGTAGCATCACGGACAATATTGCGGGCTATCTCCTCACGGCTTACATCCGGATTGTTATTGTAGCTCAAAGCATAAAGATGACGGCGCACCAACTCATTCAGCACATCAATCGTGGCCAGATCTGACCACCCGTAAGGCACCTTGGAGAAAATCCGCACAAGGTCTGCCACTGTGTTGTCATGAGGTGAACGGTCCAGAACATCTTTAACCCTCTTCTCGGCAGTCGTCAGGGGCAGGTCCAGCATCTGCGGTTGCACGGGACGGAGAATTCGCTGTGTCAGGTCTGCATTTGTTTGGGGAACCTTCTTAATATCTATCAGTTTGGCCTGGCTATAGACGAGGGACAGATGCATCTGCAAGGCTCTCTTGTAGCGTTCCTTGGCCTTTACCATACCGATTTCAGATTCCGACAGGACATTCTGACCGGAGATAACCTTACACGTATCCAGAATATGTTGGAACTGAGGGCAGATCTCCTGATCATAACGCTCCTTAGCACGGTCCTGGAAAATCTGTTTAGTGCGTTGCCGTTCCTCGCTGAGTGCCGGTTCCCTGGCAAACTTCTGCACCCGACAATATTCCAGAAACTGTATGTTCAAATTCTGGTTATCCTTCAGTTGAGGGGATAAAAAGAAAGCCAGGTGATTGGCTGGATTGTTCAAGGCATATTGTTCGGGAGAATCCGTATCAGCCGTGGTGACAAAATCAACGTACACATCCGCATTGTTGACAAGGTAATTCCTCCCCTCTATCATCGCCCCGACACTGAAAGACCGGGTGCCAAAAGGTTCCTTGTTGCCGGGTTCACCAAAATGCTTGAAGAAAATCTTGTAAAGTTCATCACTGTACGTATTGCTGTCTACATGTTGGTTGCTGATGATTTGAGCCACCTTGGATTCTTCCTCGGTATAGAACTCATAGACTTCACCACCACTGTCGGTCTTCACTTTTCGGATGACAGCCTTGTCCATCAGGTAAGTCAAGACCTCCGCCACATCGCTCTTGATGGCCGCCTTGGAATCATCGATCTTCGTCATCAGCAAGGTCACGATATTGTCTATCGTAGCCGAAAACTGTTGCTTGTCTTCCTCAGCCAGGTTGCAGACCATGAAGAGAACATAGACCACTCTCTGATAGAAATCCCGTTTTTCATCCTTGACCTGGTCAAGGGCAGCCCGGGCATTGGACAAGGCCCGTTGGCCCAGATGCTGCATGGAACCCTGAAACATAGCCCCGAAGAACCGATCGAAGGAGATAAACTGTCCCATTTCCATACCGGCCGTATCTCGGGCAATGGAGAAGGTGATATTGATCAGTGAACGCTCGTTGCCCTTAACCTGTTTGTCGACATAGTTCATGTTGACGAAAGAGTCCAGCACCTTCATGATCAACTGGAACTGATAAGGTACAAAGGGATAGTAATTGGCGAAATCATCAGCATTGCGATAAGAGTTGTATGATGTGGGCAGGATGAACTGGGCATCCAACTTGACCTTGTCTTTCTCATAGAGTTTCTTCAACATTATCTCCACCTCACCTTTCTTTTCGAGAATACGCTTCTGGGTGATGTATTCGGGGTTCGTTCCCTGAAGGGAAGGACGTACCTCAAAACGGCCCATGATCTTGCCATAGTTCTCGCTGGTCTTCTGGATATTACAGTTGTCCAGTACCTCTGACAGGTCTTGCTGGGCAGTACAGGCAAACCACACCTGCGAAGCACAGACTTCACATACCCGGCTGACAACCTCCTGCAACTGGAGCAGCACATTCTGGCGGTTGTCAATAAACTGGCTGATTTCATCCACGAGGAACAACAGACGATAATTCGGATTGTTCTTATGGTCAAGATACTCTTTTAACTCATTGGCAAAGGACTCCACACTGAT
>DHOX01000081.1:2878-4698 GCA_002409785.1 Prevotella sp. UBA5379
CTCATATTTGCCATCGTCAGCAAGAGGCTTTTCAAGAAACTGGGCCATAGCCAGATGCTCGGCATTCAGTCCGCGCATCCCGTTAAACTGATTCCAGAACACCTGAGTAAATACTTCATTTTCGCCACTGTTGGCATCGTGAACGGTGCCGATATTGAACATAACCGTATCCACCATGGCCCGAGTGGTATACCAACGGATCAGGTCATCCATCTCACCAGGTTCCACATTCAGTTCCATAGGCTTGCGTTCCGCCACAGCTTCCCGCAACCGGCCCAGAGCCTTCGCTCCGTACTTCTGTGACAGACAGTAATCGACATACTTCAGAAAATGCGACTTTCCCGAACCATAATAGCCGTTGATCCAGATACCGGTATGGTTTCCATGGTTTTCCCGGATATTCCTTAATATCTCATAGAGATTATTGATAATATCATCAGTAAACACATACTCGTTGATTTCAATATTTACAGTCTCTTCGTTGAGATCTGATGCAGAAACTGCGGGGTTGACTTTCCGGTCCAGCCCTTTCAGGTATAAGTCTTCAAATTTCATGTGGATAGATTTTATTCATTTACCAGTAATATGGCCCTGTAAGTATGCTCATCGGGAAGCGTATCAAACAAGGAAAAGGAATTACCGACACTGTGGCCGGGATAGAAGAGGATGATCTTGTAAATATCCGTATCGTTATATTTCTCATAGCCATTAAGAAAGACATTGCTACGCAAATAGGGAAACATTTTTCCGATGCCATAGACAAAAACATAGGGATGCTTATAACCGTCATCTTCCTGAATATATTGTAGGATACGATCATGGACAAAAGAGAAAAATTCGTCACTATTGGCTTCATAAGTAAGTTCACTTGTCACTTCGTCGGGAGTATCCTTCTCTTCCTGGAAAGTCATATCGAGGAGGTTCTGCTTGCCAAAATTTTCTGCTTTAAGATAATCACAGAATACTTCAAACAAATCCAGGAGTACGGCATTGATGAAATGGGCTGGGCGTCTCAATTGTTTTTGGAACTCCCGGATCTGCCGCCGGATCTCATATTCCTGTCGTGCGGGATACTGGTAGATATAGTAATTGTAGAAAATATTGCCACTCTTCGCATCCTGAAACTGAGGGCTGCAAAGATAGTCATACAATTCAGGGATCGTCATACTTTTCATAGCAACTGGGATTTTAATGCTTTGATTTCATAGGGATAGAGCAGACAGGCATCGAAAAACCATTCCTCCCCGCTGCGGAAATAATAGCCACTGTTGACGGATGATAGGTGGAGGGGATGGAGTTGGTTTTCCTTCCCTTCCAACAAACCGGTTTGACGCAAAATAGTGAGATACTGACTCACACAACGGTTCTTCGTGTTCTCCGACCAACTGTCGACGAAAACATCCTTTGCCGCTATCTCGTTCATTTCCATCATCAAATCTGACTTGGTCAACTGATGGTCAATGGAGTTCCACTTCCTGACGGTGACATCAAAATGAAAGTCAAACACCAATTTATAAGTTTTTAATATTGCATAGAACAATCCGGCACGTTGTCCTTCTTCGCTCAATGTTTCCCATTGCTTCCAAAAAGCTCTTGGAACGGCGGAAAAGCGGTGCTTAAACTCCGTGACAAAGCGAATTCGGGCAGTGCGGGCATTAATCTGCAAGAACCGGTTCTGTTCCACTTCCTCCTTCAGAAGGCGCTCCGAATCCGGATCCATCAGTAAAGGCAGCAACCGCTGGTATTCATAATACTGGAAAGCACAGCCGGTAATGGAACGATATGGACTATTGATTTTATTCATAGATTATGACCTTCCT
>DHOX01000081.1:4904-5357 GCA_002409785.1 Prevotella sp. UBA5379
TTTAATGTTCCCAGATCCGGTTGGGAAGTATTCGTACACCATTTAGAGATTGTAGCAGGATCCTTTCCCAACTGTTGGGCCAGCCATTTATTGGTTCTCTTCTTTTCTGCCAGAACCACTTTGATTCGGTTAATATCTTCCATTGTTATAAAAAGAATTGATTGTGTCAGAGACAAATATAATGCTTTTATTTTAATTTACATGGTCTTTGATTACTTTCTTATGCTTTTAAGGTCAATTTTCTTCTTCTATAAATTCCTAGAACAACAATTTCAAGCAGGAAAAGCTTTTTATGAACTATTTATCAAAAGGATTGCAACGACTTTTCAAAAGTCTTACAGAAAAATAATTATCAACCATAACAGTATAGCTATTATAGCTACAATATCTACTTTATGATATCTTTTTGTGTATCTCATCTTATTTAAATTTATTATTGCGAAATTACTCAAT
>DHOX01000081.1:5599-7747 GCA_002409785.1 Prevotella sp. UBA5379
TTCTCCGATTTATCATAAATCTACCCACATTATGGCCGAAGTATGAGTTTTAAAGACTGTATATTCTTAAGTATCTTCATTGAGGAAGATGAAGAAGAATTATAATCTGTGGGTTGCATATACATGTTACTCAAGTAAGCTGCATTATAAACTGTGAGGACATCCACAATAGTCGCTTGACTCAGTTTCAAGGCATTCATCCCGACAAAATAAGTAGTGCTGTTGGTTTCGTAAGGCAAAATGATAAAACGTTCAGCCAGATAATTTATATAGGACGAAGTATAAGCAGTACTCACCATAGCTACTACAGCCTTCAATTTACCATTCACAAAATAGTAAAACAGGTATCTGGCATTTCCGACATTTTCATAGACCAGCATATTAGAAGTAAAAGAATACAATGTACCTTGAGACTGGTTATTCTTAACATAATCCTCATCACAACCCCAGTTTACAATGGGATCACTATAGAAACTATACTTTCCCTTTATGGTCACAGGAATACTGTACTTTCCATTGACCTTTATTGAGGTTTCCCCAACATGGAATCCCTTGACATGATTCCTTTTTGTAACGTATGCCACAAAATTATTGGAAGATATAATACTGGATGCCCCGCTTACAGAGACAGAATCACCCGCATAAAGTGTAATGGGTGAAGTGTCAATACTGGAGTTGCCATCACTACCGGAACAGGCTGAAAACACAAGTACGGTGACCAAAGCCACGAACAGGAATACATAAGATTTTCTTTTCATATTACATAAATTTTATCAATGATTATACCAGATTATTAAGCAAATAGGCTCTGAAGGTAGCCTCGCTTCTGGAAGTTGAAACAGGTACGAGAATGGGAAGCACAAGGAGACAAAGAGAAACAAATATAGAATGTCTCTCTGTAGAAAAAGACATGAGGATAAGTCTGAGACAGGAATGTTTTCTGCGGACAGACTTCACTTCAGAGATAATAGATGATTTCGAACTTTCTTTCATTGCAGTGCTTCTCAAATATAACACTGCAAAGATAAAAGGCTGCTGTGCAGCCAATTTTCACAGTTGGGAATATTTTCCCAATGTTTTAGATATTTCCTTCTTCATCTGCTGACAAAGGTTTTCCGGAGACAGAACAGTCACATCGGAACCGAAAGAAAGAATTTGACTCAGGAGTTCAGGATTAGGGATCACCTCCAGACTGACTTTGCATTCTTCCGCACTGAGAATCTGTTGACTGGGATGAATCGGTTTGGAAGTAATATAGGGAAAACGCTCCGGCGAGAATTGCAGAATTACCGTCTGAGGAGACTCTTCCGGTATCGTCACCCCTACAACATCCTGAAAATAGGTATCAAAATTAATCTCAAGATTCATCCGATAAGTATGGTCTGTCTCCGTCATTTCATAGATCCGGTCAAGGGCCAGATTGGTAATCGACTGGTTCTCCTCATTGTACCCGAAAAGAAACCAACGGCTGTTGTATTCTTTCAGATAATAAGGATGAATGAACCAGACCAACTGCCGATCCTTAAAATTCCGGTAGACAATGTGCAACACCCGATGACTGATAATGGCATTGAATAAAGGGGAAAGAAAACGTAACCCTGCCAGACGGGAGTTATGCTCAAAACTAATAACAGAACGGTCAGAGGCACGAACGCCAAACTGGGTTCGCAGCTGCATCAGCAGTTCGTCCAGCCAGTCAAAGCCTGGCATTCCCTTGAAGCGGTCCAACAACTTGATGGTTTGTTGGAGTTGCACGATCTCCAACTCTGATATAGGACGCTGGTCAATAGAAAAATTCGGGTCCTTGTAGCGATACCACGTGCGCCTTCCGTCCCTTACCCGATTAAGTTTAATAGAATAACCTTCCTTGCTTTCCATAAACCGGATATCTTCGAAAATCTGCCTGCGACTCACGCAACCATCTACCTCCGATCCATAAATACGAGTCGAACATGCTTGCTGAAGATCCTCTATATAGAATCTCCTGTAAAAGTCCCCAAAGCACCTGTCCAAGGTACGATAACGGATCAAAGCATTCTTATTAATAGGCATAGCTACACACTAGAAAGTCTTCCTTATTTTTATCAAGACAAAGATAAGCAATAAATCAGGAAATAGACAAACAATATAAAGGAATCTTTAAATAAA
>DHOX01000057.1 GCA_002409785.1 Prevotella sp. UBA5379
CTGAGTAATTATGCGAAATTTCTCAAAAACGCTCATATCCTCAGCATCACCTACGGCAATTACGATGCTCGGGACACAAAACGCAACGAGGCACCTATCGTGGATCTTCTTCCTTTAGCTACCTTACAAGACTGGACCATAGCAGCTTCTAATTTCAAGGAATTCGGGAAAATGGGGGACTTATCCGATTCCATACAAAGTGAAATAAAAAAACAATCCCCGTCTGATAAAAGACAAAGAAAGATACCTAAATCTATCCAACAATTGATTACAAGCATGCGATCTTTTGAAAACAGCCTTTCAACTTGCAGAGGAAAAGAAATCATGGCGGGAAAGGACATCAAACAAATTCGTGATAATATTGCAATCGCGACAAGTTCACAAGTCAAACTCCCAGAGCCATTAAAAGATGTACTACTTAACATCATGGATACGCTCAATTCATTTACAGATAGCAAGAAAGAGAAAGCCATCCAGCCTGAATTAAAAGATCAGGAAGATGATATTATTTCTCTAAAAATGAAAGATCCAGAAGAAGAAAATCTCAGGGCAGCGATCGACTGGTGTATTCATTATAATATGGTCCAACAAGCCTATACATTAGAGCAAGAATCCATCGTAACCATTGTCTGCAAGAGGCTCCAATCTCTTAATCCCTATCCCAAGGATGTCAAAACACGTGAAAGGAATTTCAGAGATTATATTTCTTCTATCTTAGGTATTAGTGATCAAAACTTGAAAGAAGAACTTTCATGGGGCAAGGATTTGTCCAAATATGAGAATCTGACGAAAAGCCTGTTCGCCTTAGACTGGATGAAGGCTTTAAGAAAAGCCTATGCCAAACTGACCCCCAATCGGAATCAGATCAATCATGCAGGTTTTATCGGTAATACATCAGCTGACAGTCTGATCAGACAAATGCAGGAACCTTATCAGAAATGCTTCGCCATTCTCAGCCAATATCTGTCTCTCCCTGTTCTTCCTCAACATGGGGAACCAGAAAAAATCTTGATCAATTTTTCTCATCACCCATCCTCTGAATGGAAAGAAAAACAAAGAAAAGCAGCACAGATTTACGGACGTGTCATAGATCTTACCTTTCCGGACGTGGATGCAATGGAAGCTGATGAAGAAAAAACGAATGAACTTATCTCAAGTTACATTAAGAAAATACGAGATCTGGCTTCCGGCAAGAAAGCGACTATTCATATCATGGGTGAAATGACTTTCGTTTTCGATATGGTCACGAAATTGAAGAAATTAGGCTTTACCTGCATTGCTTCAACTACAGAGCGCGATGTCAAAGACTTAGGAAATGGACGAAGAATGACATCATTCAAATTCGTAAAATTCAGAGAGTATTGTATATCAGAAAAGAATAAAGATGGAGCTCATTCTTAACACATACGGTGTCTCCTTAAACAGAGACAATGAAGGCTTTGTCGTTACGACAAAGGATGGTAAGCAACGCATACCTTCAGATGGCATCAAAAGCATTCAGATCAGCCGCGGAGCTCAGATTACCAGTGATGCAGTAATGCTCGCAGTAGAACATGAGATAGAAATTATTTTCATGGACCGGTCCGGTAATCCGATTGGAAGGATATGGAGTCCAAAATACGGATCAATCAGTTCTATCCGTAAGGGTCAATTAAATTTCACTTTCACTCATGATGCTGTTGATTGGATCAAAAGTGTTATTGCCCAAAAGATAGAAAATCAACAAGCGCTGATGCTCCTGTTGAATACTCAAGGAAATACAGAAGAAGACCTGGAAATCAGCAAAAGTATAAGACGCCTTGATGATTACAGGAATAAGGTAATGCGTCTTGATGGTGATGTCGTAAGCGACATCGCGGCCCCGCTTCGAGGATGGGAAGGGCAATCATCTAGAATTTATTTCTCAACTATGAATTTCTTCCTGCCGGAAGCTTTCCGGTTTAAGCAGAGAAGCCAGCACCCGGCAATGGATGTAACTAATGCTTTCTTGAACTATGGATATGGATTATTATATGGTAAAATAGAAGGGTTGCTCATTAAAGCCGGAGTAGATCCTTATATCGGCATCTTACATAGAGACGAATACAACCGGCCCGTCATGGTCTACGATATCATCGAGCTCTATCGTGTCTGGGTAGACTACGTGGTCTATACCTTGATCGCCCAAAATGCCATTACAGATGAGTTCTACTCCGTTCAAAAAGATGGTTCATATTGGCTTGAATCTTTGGGACGACGCATCCTCATCCAATCTCTTAATGATTATCTGGATGAAAAAATCTCACAGAAAGGAGTAACCCGCTCACGACTTATACAAATGAATCTCTATATTCAAGACCTTGCACAGAAACTTAAAAAATATGAGATATGATAATGGCAGGTACAAATATTCAGTCATCCACTGATGATTTAAGAAAAGTTCCAGAAGATTATCTCTATAACAGCCTGATACATCCCAAACCGGCTATAGAATCACGTATAAGGCAATTAAGAATTGTTTATCAACTGAACCAAAAGCAATATGCCCATCAAAAACGGCTCCTTCCTTATTTTGTCTGTGGCAACTTCAATCCGCCTTACCGCAGGAAAGAGAACTTTGCCTATACGGAAAGTTTTATACTTGATATAGATAATCTGAGTTCAAAAATGTTGGATATTGAGGATCTCCGGAAACAACTCCAAGCTGATCCGAGAATATTGATGTGCTTTACTTCTCCCAGTGAAGATGGACTGAAGATCATGTTCAAGTTTAAGGAAAGATGTTTTGATGCCGGCATCTATTCTATTTTCTATAAAGAATTTGCCAAGCACTTCTCCGAACATTATCACTTAAACCAAGTGATTGATAGTGTTACATCAGATGTATCAAGAGCCTGTTTTGCCAGTATGGACTCAAACGTTTTTTATAATCCCAATTGTGAGCCCATTGATATAAAAGCGGTTATCGACTTAAACAATACTGATCAACTCTTTGGCTTGAAAGCCTCACAGGATAAAAACACAAAAGAGGCTGACCAACAATCCAGGAAAGAGCATCAGGAATTCCATCTGGGAGAACCAGAAGGTGCTATTATGGCAAAGATCAAACAGTGTCTCAATCCTAACGGAAAGAATGTCAGAAAAGTTGAAAGACAGGTATATGTACCAGAACAATTAGAAGAAATGATTGATGATCTGAAAAAATATATTGAGGCAACCGGACTTATCGTATCAGAGATTATCAATATACAATATGGTAAAAAAATCAGAATCAAAATGGGACTTAAACAGGCAGAAATTAATCTCTTTTTTGGAAGACGGGGATTCACAGTCGTAAAATCACCACGATGTGGGACCGATGAGGAATTAAACCAAATTACGGCTGACCTTATTCAAAATTATATTCTGACTTTACCCTCATAAATATGGGAAAAAAGAGTACCCCACTTACTTATCTGGAAATCCTGCGGAAGATGAAAAAAGCCGGAATTGAAGGCTCACCTGAAATCAACAGGATTCCGAATGAAACAGATCTATTACTTCCACTACAGGAAAGAGTGGATAAAATATTAGGAATCATCAATGATCATTCTAGTTCATTAACGAATATGATATTCTTCGTAATGTATGATATTGAAAGCAACAAGGTCCGCTACAACATAGCAAAATACCTCGAACGTATGGGTTGTATCCGTATACAAAAATCTATATTTCTAGCCGATTTGGATATTACAAAGTATAAAAGTATCAGACAAGATTTGGCAGAGGTACAGTCACTATATGAAAACCATGATAGTATTATTATCAGCCCTATCTCCACAGATTTATTAAAAAGCATGACAATAATTGGTCAGTCTATAAACCTAGATATTATCACTCATAGCAAAACAACATTGTTTTTTTAATTCCGGCATTCCTTTTAGTTATATTTAACAATATTGATCTTTGACATATTGAATTATAGTTGTACCTTTGCAACCTCTTACAAAGTACTACTTTTTGATGCTCTTTGTAAATATTTAAGTAAAATAAAAGTGAGGGGCTCCCTAAAATTCAGGGAAGTGGCAACTTGCCCTCTTAGAGGATCATCCATTACAATAAGGATTAAGACTTGCTTGCTATTCTATTAACAAGCAGCTCAGGGTCA
>DHOX01000054.1:0-18121 GCA_002409785.1 Prevotella sp. UBA5379
TGTTTTTGCTTTGCTATTTCAAATATACTACAAAATTTTTCCGCTCGCACCCTCTCCATCAATATTTTGAAAAACAAGGCGGAAGCTTTCGCAAGGCAATAGAGAATTCCAATTCATCTCTTAGAGGTAAGCACAAGAGGGAAAGGGACTACACCTATTCAGAAATGGGGAAGATGTTCGAAATGCTGGGTATAAATTCAGATTTCTGCTATTTTTTAGATCAGAATGAGTAATTAAGGTCCCACTGAATAAGTTGATTTAACATTTATTTCATTGATTAGTAAGATAGATGGCGTATTGTTTTGTTAATTAACTGGAAGTTAGTAACTTTGAATGTTAAAGTAAGCAGAAATGAGGTTCAACTCATAAAATCTGGAGTTGAAACTTGATACATTTAAGTCTTCTCTTGAAGGTCTGTCGAATGGCCCTTGATCCTTCACTTTTGTGACTGCCATTATTGAAATGATAAAATCATCGAAATAATCCCGGCAAATACCATGATTATTAGAAATCAAATTCTGATAGCTAAGAAAACCTTGGCTCTCGTTATCGCTTGATGACGAGAATCCAGTGGGGCCTATATCCTGTTTTGAAATGATTTCTTTTGCGTTTATTTTATGAATGTGTTTAATCTAAAAAAAATTATTATGGTAAATAAAGGCTTGATAAGTGGTTTTATCTTTTCTGTTTTTGCCATGGTTTGCGGATACGGACAAACGAAGGTGAATATACCGACAATACGGGTCAATTCTCTCGGTTTCCTTCCAGGTGCGACTAAGGAAGCCACGCTGACCGATAATGCCGATTCTTTTTATGTTTGTAATGCTGTGAATCGCAAGGTCGTGTTTAGTGGCAGGACAACCCCTGCGGTATATCAGAAAGATGTGAATCAAACGGTACGGATAGCCGATTTCTCTGTCGTATCGAAAAAAGGAACTTATTATCTGGAAACGTCTGGAAAAGGTCGTTCCGTCGTTTTTCCAATTAATAAGAGGGTTTATGACGATGCATATAGGGTAACTATGCGAGCTTTTTATCTGTGGCGTTGTGGTATGAATGTTTCGGGAACTTTCAATGGCGTCTGTTATAAGCATGGTGCCTGCCATCTCGATGATGGTTACGAAGATTATATCGGCTGGCCGGGGCGTAAGAGAAATGGTGTGGGAGGCTGGCATGATGCAGGCGATTATGGAAAGTATGTAGTGAATGCAGGTGTTACCATGGGCATTCTGTTTATGGTATGGGAACATTTCGGACCGACAATAAACAAAATTCGATTGAATTTACCCCGAACAGCTCCCGGTTATCCTGAATTTCTGGAAGAGTTGAAATGGGAGACAGATTGGCTGCTTAAGATGCAATATCCCGACGGTTCGGGTAGAGTATCGCACAAACTTACGAGAACAAACTTTGCGGACTTTATTATGGCTGATAAGGATGAGGGGGAGCGTTATTTCGCGGACTGGACTTCGGCTGCCACGGCGGACTTCGTCGCTGTGCTGGCTCGTGCGGCTCGGGCATTCGGACCTTATGATAAGGCTTATGCTCTAAAATGTTTGAATGCAGCTGTTCTCAGTTACAATTTTTTGCGTAAGAATCCTGATAATAAAACGTATGTCAATCCCGATTTCAAAACAGGCGGATATGAAACCGATGACAAAGATGATCGCCTTTGGGCTGCCGCTGAAATGTGGGAGACAACAGGCAAAAGGGTATATTTGAAAGATTTTGAAGAAAGAGCTGGAGAAATGAACTATAAAGTTGAGGCGGACTGGGATTTTGGAACTGTCTCAAATCTTGGAATGTTCACTTATCTTTTGTCCGGCAGGCAGGGGAAGAATGCAACCGTGGAACGTGCTATTCGTGCCAATACGATAAAAACGGCCGATGCGATCGTCAATACCGCAAGAAAAGATGTTTACCGGCGACCTTTGGGTGGTATATATTATTGGGGATGTAACGGTACGGTGGCACGGCAGGCTGTGAATCTTTATGTAGCCAGTGCTCTGGCTAAAAATAGAAAATATACTGAAACAGCTTTGGATATTATCGGACATTTATTGGGGCGTAATTATTACGGCCGTTCCTATGTGACGGATGTCGGTGTGAATCCGCCAATGCATCCACATGACAGACGTTCGGCTTCCGATGGGATAGAAGCACCGTGGCCGGGCTATCTGGTAGGCGGTGGATTGACTGCGACGGACTGGGTTGACGAACAGGCAAATTATTCTCACAATGAGATTGCCATTAACTGGCAGGCTCCCTTGGTATTCGTATTGGCATGGTTTGTAATCAGATAGTCAGTCTCATTCCGCAATAGAGTTTGTGGACATGGTCACCCAAAGCCTTTTTGAGTTCGTGATAGGCAGTTTTCCCCGTACAGTGACCTATGTAAAGGTTTATGTCCGGGTAGTTTCTCTTTAGAGTATCTGCTATCGCTTTTACGTCGTCTCGTTTTTCCGGTTCGAGATCGATAAGGTGCAATCCTCCTATAAAGGCGTTTACCCTGGATATCCCAGTGGATACGACACATGACTGGATGATGTTCAGTATTCCTCCGTGTGAACAAGAAGATACAATAGTCAGTGCACCGTCTTTCTCAATAGCCAGGGCGATTTCATCGTCTGCCAGATAAGGACCTTCTCCAGTCCCCTTGTCTACAGACAGAAATCGGTTACCTTCAGGAACCGGATGGACTTTCTGCTTTGTGAATACGAGTTTGATATGATCATTGAGACGATAGTCATCATGAATGAAATGAAAGCGAGACAGATATGTGTTTATTGTACCTTGAGGAGGACTCAGGTTTACAATAGTCGGATGCCGATGGGAAAAATATTGGTATTTGATAATCTTTTCAGATGCAATAACAGATGCTTTCCTGTTCTGTGACAGGAAAATAGGTAATCCACCAGTGTGGTCGGCATGGCCGTGTGACAGGATGAGGGTATCAATGTCTTTTACCTGAAGACCAAGCAAGCGGGCATTGTGAGCCCACAGGTCGGATGCCCCCGTATCCAGCAGGTATCTGGCTGACTTGTCTTCAATATAGATTGACAGACCATGTTCTGAAGACATCCCTGGAACCGTGTCTGACAGGTGGTTGTCCACCAGGATCGTTATTTTCATTGATAAAAAGGAATAGATGGAAAAGAGAAGTGCCTCGTCATTATAGATGGCGAACTATAAAGGCGGAAGGCACTTCCTTACTGTTAAACTCACTTGACTATTCGGTCATTTATTCTCTTCATGGTTTCTTGAGTGATGGTTGCAACTGTTGACACCGCTTTTCAGTGTTCCCTGAATGTAGTCTTGTGCCAGGTCTGCTGCTGTTTTTACCGGTACTCCCGTATAGAGTTGTATGCCGTTTTGACGGAACAGGTCCTGTGCCTTTTCGCCCATTCCGCCGGCGATGACACATTGAACACCTAAACTCTTCATCCATTTGGGATACAGTCCGGGTTGATGTTCCGGAGGAGTAATTTCCTGCTCTTCTTTGATTTTGTTATTATCAATTACAGCTACGTAAAATTTCTCACAGTGTCCGAAATGGGCACAGAGTTTACCTTTTTCTACAGGTATAGCAATCTTTTTTTCCATATTGTTTTAATGATGAAGTAAGTGAATGATTTCTTTTAAAGTATATTTCTCTTGAGGGATGATCAACTGTATGGAGGCGTCAGAGGCAAGGGCCTTAAGTTTAAGACCGAAGTTGCCGGATATGATTTTCTCGACGTTCTGATTTTGCAATAGTTTGAATGCTGCAGGCCCGGCACCTTCCGCCAGTGATCCGGCAGTGTTTCTGATGAAGGTCACAGACTGGTCCGTACTGTCGTAGAGGGCAAAGAATCGGCACCTTCCAAAACGGGAGTCCACCTCACTTGAGAGGGTGTTGTCTTTACTGCATATTGCAATCTTCATATCTGCGTTTTCCTTTCCTGCCTGTTCTTCCCGGGCATCTTGACTTTTTCCGATTACTTCCGCAACAAACTTGCAGAGGGGCCTGCAAGTTGTCTGTATGTGGATCTTCCGGAGTCTCTTCAATGTCCTTGCTCCCACACAGAGGGCACATCGTGTCTCCTTCCTGCTGTTTCGTGAAAGAACAATGGCAGTGATTGCATCTCATCCATTCGTGATTGATCTCTATTTTTCCTCCTTCTATGATCAACTGATGCCCCTCTACGATAGCTGTCGCCACTTTATTCCGCGCTGACATGCATATCCGTGTCAGCGTAGGCCTCGACACTCCCATCAGTCTTGCTGCTTCACACTGGTTGTACCTGCCATAGTCACAAAGTCGTAGGGCCTCATATTCCTCGAAGAGAAGGAATATGGCATCAGATCTCTTGACGGGACCGGCCATTCCGTATGGCTTGAGTCCGGAGATGATGGGCTTATCTGCTATTTTTCTTATTGTCTTGGGTCTTGGCATAAGGATATTCTTTTCAATTCTTTTGCAAATATAATGAACAAATGTTCATAAAGAATGCGATTTGATCTTTTTTAATATGATTTAACGAGACCGTTGGTGTTGAAGGAAAAGAGGGGGGCTGAGGGCTTGTGAAAAGGTTCCGTGCTTTCCGGAGGCGGAGTGAATGGTCTTTGAGTGACGGATGGCCATGGGAAGGAGGGAAGGAAAAAGGCAATAATTTATAAAAAGGGAAAAAGATAAGGATGGAATAGGCAGAGGATGAATGTTTTTTTGTATTTTTGCAGATGTATATGAAATCATTAGGTCTTATGAAATATCAATTGAGAAAGTTTTTCTTGTTCGTTGCCTTGTTTTCCTGTACTTTTATGATGGCTCAAGGAACATTGAACTGGCGCGATATTTACACGGTAAAGAAAAAGGATACCGTTTTCGGTATTGCCAAGAAATATGGTATCAGTCTGCCGGACTTGATGGATGCTAATCCGGAAATGAAATTGGAAGGGTACTCCTTGAAGAAAGGGGATACCATTTTTATTCCTTATGAAAAGGGGCAGACCAAGACGGGCCAGAATACGGTCTCTGGGACTTCTCCTCAAGCGGCAGTATCGTCCAATAGCCAGGTTTCTTCAAAAGTCAGTCAAGGCAGTGTGATCCGTGTGGGAATTATGCTTCCTTTGCATAATAATGATGGAGACGGCAAGCGGATGATCGAGTACTATAGAGGATTATTGCTGGCAGTGGATAATTTGAAGCAACAGGGTATTTCTGTCGATATTCATGCGTGGAATGTTCCCGTAGATGCCGATATTCGTCGCACCCTGCTGGAGAAGGGGGCTAGTCAGTGTAATCTGATTTTTGGTCCTTTATATTCCAATCAGGTGGCACCCTTGGCTTCGTTTTGCAAGACGTATGGGATTAAACTTGTGATTCCCTTTTCCATTACAGGGAGTGAGGCGACAGTGAATCCGCAGGTATATCAGGTCTATCAGTCTCCCGATGTCCTGAACAGAAAGGCGGTGCAAGCCTGTCTGAACCGTTTCCCCAATGGCCATCCTGTTTTTATTGACTGTAAGGATGCTTCTTCTGATAAGGGTGCTTTTACGCAAGAGCTGAGACAGGAGCTGGATAAGAAACATATCAAGTATGGCCTGACAAGTCTGGTTACTCCGTTGAACGATTTCGTGAAATCATTTGACCGTACCAGGCAGAATGTGGTCATTCTCAATACCGGCCGTTCTCCACAACTGAATGAAGCCATTGACAAATTGGATGCCATGACTGCCAAATATCCCGGTTTCGGAATTTCTCTGTTCGGATATACGGAATGGCTGATCTATGCGCCATACGATCTGGAGAAGTTCTACCGTTATGATACCTATATTCCTACCACCTTCTATTATAACCCTGCCAGTGAAAAGACAATAGAACTGGAAAAGGCTTATCAGGGTTGGTTTGGTACAGAGATGATGCCTGCGGGGCTGCCCCGTTTCGGTATTACGGGTTACGATCAGGCTGAATTCTTCTTGAGGGGCTATCATCAGTATGGGAAGCATTTTACAGGAGCCCGCGGGCAGAGCAGCTATCAACCCGTTCAGACTCCCCTTCGCTTTCAGAGAGTGGGCAAGGGTGGTTATCAGAACGATAGTTTTCAGTTGATTCATTATCAATACAATCACACCATCACCTCCATAGCCTATTAAAGTATGAAAGCAAGAATCCTTCTTATCAGCATGTTCTGTTGTCTGTTCTCTCTTGCCCATGCCCAGATCGGCCAGCATCGGGACGATCTCTCTCTGGGATTCAACGGGGGATATATCCTGAGCACTGTGGGGTTCAACCCGAGTGTGTCCCAGAATAATCATGGAGGCATTACGGGAGGACTGTCTTTCCGGTATACTTGTGAAAAGTATTTCAATACGATCTGTTCCGTATATGCCGAGGTCAACTATGCTTCGCTCGGATGGGAGGAGAATATTGTGGATATAAAGGATGCGGCAGTGATTGATCCTGAGACTAATAAAAAGCAGCAATACAGCCGGACAATCAATTATGTCCAGATTCCTTTCCTGGCCCATCTGGCTTGGGGGAGGGAGAAAAAGGGCATGCAGTTTTTCGTTAATGCGGGACCTCAGTTAGGTTTCTATCTCAGTGAGTCAACGAAGAGTAATTTTAATCTCGGGGATGAGATTTCCCGTATCAAGAAGGGGACTACCGAGCGTTCGAATACGATTTGGGCACAGGATACCATGTCAGTAGAAAACAAACTCGATTATGGTATTGCCGCCGGAATAGGTGCGGAGTATACTGTCCCTCATGCAGGGCATTTCCTCCTGGAGGCTCGTTATTATTATGGATTGGGGAATATCTACGGTGATTCGAAGAGGGATTATTTCGGGAAGAGCAATTATGGAAACATCGTCATCAAGTTTTCCTGGCTCTTCGATATTACCCGTACGAAGAAATAAAATGCTTGGGAAGATCTCTCCGGGAGTTCTGGGAGGGATGTTTCTCGATTAGTGAAAGTATATAGATAAAGGGGACCAGCCACAGTATGGTGAGTCCCCTTTGTTATTTGTGATGGGCACAGGTCCGTCTTATTTCTCCTGGTTGACAATTTCCGGAATGGCCGTGCCCATGCACGAGTTAGGCATCTGGATGTGCAGCATTGCGCAGACGGTAGGTGCTATATCCGTCATCTGTACTGGCTCAGCGGTCTCTCCGTGATGGATATGCCATCCCATGAAAACCAATGGGATGTGGGCATCGTAAGGGTTCCATTCTCCGTGGGATGATCCTTTATAAGCAGGTGACGGTTTGCTTACTCCATAGTATCCGGCGCGTGGGATTACCGTAATCTCACCACTGCGCTGGCGATTGTAACCATTGATGATACGTTCCTTGAGGATCTTGGGGATCGCCATTTCTGCCACGTGTTCATTGTCTACGGCATAAATGAACATGGGATCCTTGTTGAGGAAGTTTACGGACTCATCAATTACGTCCTGCTTCTTCAGTCGGTGTGAGGCGATGATCGAATCATTGAAATAAAACTGATAGTTGTCTTCGAACATGACAGGGGAGATGCCGAATTTTCCTTGCAGATCGTTATTGAGCTGCCGTGTAGTGGCATCATAATCCCATCCGCCTCCCGGTATCCTGTGCTCGTTCATGAAGTTGTAGTTGTGTACTGCCCCGTGGTCTGCCGTGAGGAAGAGCAGGTAATTGCCTTTTCCCACTTCCTGGTCCAATGTGCGCAGGAAGTCTGCCAGGTCCTTGTCCAGTTCCATATAAACTTCATAATTCTCTTTTCCACGTGTGCTGTAGGCATGTCCTATGGCATCTGTGGAAGAGATGCTCAGCGTGAGCAAGTCGGTGACCTCATGCTGACCGAGGCCTTCATTTTTCAGGGCCGCCTTGGCCAAATCGAAACTGTAGTCCACGCCGATTTTCGTGGTGGTCTTGATGTCGAAATTGGGAGATGTATGATGGTCTTTGTTGAAGTCGGTTACCCATTCCGGGAGTTGTTTCATATAGTAAGTACTGCTCACATAATGTCCGGCAGACTGGTCCCACCAGTAAGCGGCATCGGCGCTTTGGCCCGCCGGAAGGATTGCTGCACGGTCTTTGAGTGAGATACCGATGACTTTGGACTTGAAGTCGTCTGCGGTCTTGAGCACGTCTCCTATGGTTGTGCACCACATGTTATGAGGGGACATCTGACTGTCCCAGTCGTTACTGCCCAGTCCCTTGACGGTGTTATCGGAGCAGCAGTATACGTTCTTGTCATTGATCGCAAAATAGTTGCCTGCGATCCCGGACAAGGCCGGTGTTGCACCTGAGAAAATAGCGGAATGGCCTACGGCTGTAACACTGGGAATATACGGGAGCATGGTGTTCTCGCAACTGTACCCTTCGCTAAGGAGGCGTTTGAGGCCGTCATTACCGAATTTGTCATAGTAGTAATACAAATAGTCCCAGCGCATCTGGTCAATGACGATGCCGACAACCAGTTTGGGACGTTCAATCTGTGCACCGGCGGTCAGAGCCATCAGAAGGCATAAAACTGAAAGGAATAATTTTTTCATAAATCTGAATTTGATTTTTAAATCTGAATTTGTACGGCAAATATACGAAAAATACGGAGAGGCTGATCGTCATGAATTGATTTTCCGGTTATTGTCAAAGGAACTTCATCTTTTTGTAATGTGATTCGCCTTTATTCCTGTCGGCTTGCCGAAAATTCTACTAAAAAAGACGGTTTTCCTGCACCTTGGTTTGCTGTGATCGCTGCCGATGATCACCTCTATGCACCATAGAGACCCTCTCTATGTACCATTGGGGCTGTCTCAATGCACCATTGCGTATTTCTCTATGTACCATCGGGATCTTCCATAGGCTTAATAACGTTGGGCATGATGCACGGTACGGGAGAGGATCAAGGCTTTTGAAGATCTCCATGTGTTTTGAATAATTGCGTGAGGGTGGGCAAGGAGACATGAAAAAAGGGGGAACTTTGATCAAAGTTCCCCCTTGGAAAAGAGTATTCTCTTTTATTTCTTGATATTGGCTTGTTCGAGGCCATAATGTTTCTTCCCGTCCAGGATGCGGAGGATTACTGCAAGGACGATAGAGGCAATGCCGAAACTGGCAAAGATCCACATCGTGCTGGTAAAGTTGACGCTGCCGTTTTTCGTGTTGGCCTGGAGGACATTACCAATCAGCATCGGGACCAGGGTAAGACCAATATTCTGGATATAGAACGTAATGGCATAAGCAGATCCCAACTGTTTCATGGGGATGATCTTTGGCATGGAGGGCCACATCGCACTGGGTACCAGGGCGAAGGCGATGCCCAACAGGATCATGAGGACGATAGCAAATGCTCCTGTGTTGAGGATAGGTAATGCGAAGCAGACATGTACAGCCGTCAGGAGCACTGACCCGATGATCATGAGCGTGGCACCCTTTCCGATCCGGTCATAGATGGAACCGAAGATAGGGGTAAGGAAGATTGTGCCGAAGGGAAGGATGGCCGGGATCATTCCGGCAAAATCAGGATTCACATTGTATTTGGCAATCATCAACTTGGTAGCGAATTTCAGGAAGGGGAATACGGCACTGTAAAACAACAGGCACAGCAGTGCGATCAACCAGAATCCCGGATTGGTAAAAATGGCCTTCAGGTCCTTGATCTTGAATCCCTCTTCCTCTTCTTCCTCCTTTGATTTCAAGGCGGCAATGGACTTGTTCAACTTGGTGTCCATGATCACGTACACGAGGAAAGCAAGTAGTCCAATGACCAGCAGGAGAACGCCGAAGAGTACCGGTGAGGCTACGTTATTATAGTGATGGGCAATGATCGGGCTGAGTCCCAGGGCGCCAGCAGTGCCCAGACGGGCCATGCCGACCTGAATTCCCATGGCCAGTGCCATACTGTAGCCGTTGAACCATTTGGCAATGATCTTGGAGACGGTGATCCCACACATCTCACAGCCTACACCGAAGATGGCAAATCCGAGTGATGCAATCCACACCTGCAGTTTGTAGTCCACGCCCAGAATACTCAGGGTGTGATCGGGAGTAATAAACTGCAAGGAATAAAATTTGATGAAAGCACCGATAACCATCAGCGAGCTGGCCAGGACACCGGTGAAGCGTACTCCCATTTTATCCAGGATGATGCCACTGAAGAAGAGCATTAACAGAAAGACGTTGATCAGCCCGTAAGAGCCGGCAAAAAAGCCATATTCGGAACTGGACCAGCCTAAGCCGAAGCCTCCGCTGGCGACTGGTGTCTCCAGCATATCCTGCAGAGGTGACATGACGTCGGTGAGGAAGTAACCCATCATCATGGTGAAGGATACGATAAGTACTGCCGCCCACCTTGCACCGGCAGAGTCGCTGAGTTTCTTTTGAATTTGTGCTACCATATTATTTCTTTCTTATTAATTGTATTTGTTGAGTTGTGTTCAAATCTCAACTCTTGATATAGAAATTCATTTCTGTTTCAGGAATATCTATTTTTTTAGCCAACGGTCAAGCCAGTTGAAGAATGTCCTTTGCCAGAGAATCCCGTTCTGTGGCTTTAATACCCAGTGGTTCTCATCAGGGAAGAGTAGGAGTTCAGCAGGGATTCCCTTCATGCGGGCAGCGTTGAAAGCACCCATCCCCTGAGTATAGGGGATACGGTAATCTTTTTCCCCGTGGATGCACAGGATAGGGGTGTCCCAGTTGGCTACTGCTAGATGGGGGCTGTTCTCATAAGTTCTTGCTGCGTTAGCCGTACGGTCTTTATTCCAGTAGGCATCGTCATATTCCCAATTGGAGAACCAGTCCTCCTCCGTGTCGGTATACATGCTTTCAAGGTTGAAAGCACCGTCATGTGCGATAAAGCATTTGAAGCGTTTGTCGTGATGGCCTGCAAGGTAGTATACGGAGAATCCTCCGAAGCTGGCGCCTACACATCCTAAACGGTCCTTGTCCACATAAGGCAAGTTAGCACTTGCATCATCTATTGCGGAAAGATAGTCCTTCATGCACTGTCCCGTCCAGTCTCCGCTGACCTCTTCGTTCCAGGCAGACCCGTAACCGGGGAGTCCACGGCGGTTGGGGGCAACGATGACATAACCATGGGCGGCCATGATCTGGAAATTCCAGCGATAGCTCCAGAACTGTGATACCGGACTTTGCGGGCCGCCTTCGCAGTAGAGGAGGGTGGGGTATTTCTTCGCCGGATCAAAATGAGGCGGAAGGATGATCCATTCCTGTTCTTCTTTCCCGTCAGTTGTCTTCACCCATCTTTCCCGTACTTCACCCATTGAAAGTTGGTCAAGGATCGCTTTGTTCTCATCGGTGATCTGACTAACTTTCGCTTTCTTAGCCTTTCTTTCCGGCGTGACAATATAAATGTCGTCCGGGTGGGAGATGCTGTGCCTTGTAGTCAGCAGTTTTCCGGTGTTTCCCAGCATCTGCAGGGACCCATAATCATTCCATCCCTCAGTGAGTTGGCTGACTTTTCCCTGCAGACTGGTCCTGTAAAGGTTCACGCAAGCGTGCCAGCAGGCCATGAAGTAAAGTGTTTTCGAATCATTGCCCCACGTGAAAGCATCCACGTTGGTATCAAAACTTTCCGTGACATATCTCTTGGCGCCAGTAGTCAGATTGTAAACGCACAGGCGGTTACGGTCACTCTCATAACCATCACGTTTCATGCTCTGCCAGGCAATATATTTGCCATCGGGGGAGAATTGCGGGTTTTCATCATAGCCTACATTCATATCTCCCGGCTGATGGTTGACAGCCTGGTTGCGCATGCTCTTTGTCGGGTCTATTGCCGGTTCTTTATATCCGGCCGGCTTGCACAGATTCTTTGTCTGTCCTGTAGCAATATTGTATAGATAGATGTCTGCATCCGTAGAGGTCGCATACGCTACGCCGGTTTTCTTCTTGCAGGTATAGGCGATGTCCTTTCCGTCAGGGCTCCAGGCCAGTTCTTCTATTCCTCCCCATGGAGCCAGCGGACATTCGTAAGGTTCGCCGTCAAGAATATCAGTGCCCTCGTCTATGCCTGAAGAGGTCACCTGTGCCAGAAAAGGATGATCGATAGTCTCTACGTAATGATCCCAGTGCCGGTAGTTGAGGTCTGTGATGATCCGTCCCGTTGCCAGGGGCAGGTCGGCGGGATCTTTCTGGATACTTCCATGATAAGGAATGCTCTTGATGAGAAGGACCTGCCGGCCATCAGGAGAGAACTTGAATCCTTCGATGCTGATCTTCGAGTGGGTGAGTTGTTTGCGGTCTGTCCCATCACTGTTCATGCTCCATAACTGACCGTCGCGGAGGAATGCTATCTTCCGGTTGTCCAGCCATGCCCCATCGGTCTCGTCAGCCCGGTCCTCAGTCAGTTGTTTCTTGTTCAGGCCGTCAGCATCCATGACGAAGAGCATCTGATGACCCTTGTTCTCTTTCACACTATAGTAGCCCACCTGGTAGACCACCTTCTCTCCATCAGGAGAAGCCTGGACTGTTCCTATCCGGCCCATGGCCCAGAGAGCTTCCGGGGTCATCAGGTCACTTGAGAGCCGGATCTCGTTCTTTCCAATCATTGTTTGTGCATTCAGACTACCACATGCCATCAATATGGCAGCAGCGAGTAAAATCGTTTTATTCATAGAATATGATTTTAATCACAGGCGGAGTGAACAGATCTTCACTCCGCCTGTGATTCCGGATATTAAAGTTTCTTTTTCTTTTCTTCCAGTTCAGCCCGTTTCCGTTGCATATCCTGCTGCTGCTGCATTTGCATCTGCTGCATAGCCTGCAGGCGGGCGGCGAAACCACCGGTGGATTTCTTCGGACTTGCCGCATTCTTGTTATAATGGGCTTCAAGAATGCTGAGCAGTTTCTTGTCGTTGGTCGTCTTCCTCAGCGTATACATGATGATTGCACTGAAGGCCAGACTGATGAAGTAATAGAAATTCAATCCTGAAGAATAGTCATTGAAGACAAAGAAGAAGAAGAGAGGCATCAGGTACATCATCCATTGCATCATCTTCATCTGGTCAGCCTGTTGTCCCACCATCTGGTCTTTCTGCAATTGCATCGTGAACCAACTGTAGACGATCTGTGCGATACAAAAGAGGATGCAGGTCAGTGACAGGTGATCACCGATGAGCCACAAGTTCTTGTTCCATTCTATGATCGGGTCAAAAGTACTCAGGTCGTGCATCCATAAGAAACTCTGTCCCCGCAACTGGATGGCATTCGGGACAAAGTTGAACATGGCTATCCAGATAGGAGCCTGGACGAGGACAGGCAGGCAACCAGACAAGGGACTGACACCATATTTGGCATATTCCGACATCATCGCCTGCTGCTTCATCATCTGGTCTTCAGGCTTGTTATACTGTTTGGTCGCTTCATCCAACTTGGGTCTCAGCACTCGCATCTTGGCTGAGCTCATATAACTCTTCTTGACCATAGGATAAGTGATTACCTTCAGCAGCAGGGTGATGAGAATCAGGACGATGCCCATCGGGAAGATCTTACTCAGCCAGTCGAACACATAGATGGTAAACCATCTGTTGATCACCCTGAACAGAGGCCATCCTAGATAGATCAGGCGCTGCAACTGGAGTTTATGGCCGAACGTGCTCTCTTTCTCAACATGTTGGAGGAGTTGGAAATCGTTAGCACCAAAATAGAATTCAAATTCAGAAGGCCTTTTGCCCGTCGGATCAAAGAATGTTTTCATCTTTGCCCCATATTGCTTCAGATAACCAGACCCCTTTTCCTGTGGGATGCTAGTCATGAGAGCATCCTCCTTGAAATTACTCTTGGAGATCATGACAGCACTGAAAAACTGATCTTTGAAAGCCACCCAGTCAATCGGTTCCTTGACCGGCTGGTCAATTTTCTCTTTCCCCTGGTTGATATAGTCCGTACCTCCATCAGCCTTGTGATAGGTGAGGCTGGCATACCGGTTTTCAAAAGAGAAGCCGCGTTCCTGCTGGCGGCAATGCTCTGACCAGTCAATGTCCATGAGGTCAGTATCCGGGGAAAAGAGATTGGCCATCCCCGTTGCCCGTAGGGTCATGTGAAGCATATAGTCCTTGCCCAGCCGATAAGTCATGATGATATATTTGCCTGTAGCTGCCTTGGCCGTCATCACGACGGTGGAATCCGTGACATCCGATGGGGTGAAATACAGATCGCTGGTGACAATATTTGCATCCTTAGCGGCCAGCATGAAATTCAGGCTCTGGTCCTTGACATCAAAGAGGGTTACATTTCGGGAATCCTGAGAACCATCCTTTACTTTCAGGTTATGGCCGATATAGCCTTTGATGATGGCCTTTTCCACAACCCCACCCTTGGTGTTGAAGGTAAGAGCCACCTTCTTGTTCTGAAGGACGATCTCCTGAGCTTTTCCTGCCAGTGCAGAGTGGAAGAGGGCAGTCGTATCCGCTTCTATTTTCTTCCTGGTTTCTGCTTGTTTCCTGGCGGCAGCAAATTGTGCCGTCTTGACAGCTTTGGCGCGCTGGACATTAGCGATTGAATCTTTTACGAAGGCAGCTCTCTGCTCTTTATCTGAAGGTCTTGCCCACCAGCTGAAACCTATCAGGACCACGGCAATAAGCACAAAGCCGATAATACTATTTTTATCCATTTATAGTTCGATATTGAAAGATGAAAAACCCCTCACCTTATTTATGATTAATGGTCTGCTTTTTTTCTTTCTGAAAAGCAATGGCATGCTTGACAAAATCTAAAAACAACGGGTGAGGTTTGAGGACGGTAGACTGGTATTCCGGATGGAATTGGGTTCCTATATACCATCTCAGTTTTGGAATTTCAACGATTTCTACCAGATCGCTCTCCGGATTGCGGCCTACGCACATCATGCCGTTATTCTCAAATTCCGCCTCGTAGTCGTTATTGAATTCATAGCGATGACGATGGCGCTCGCTGATATGCTCCTGGCCATAGATCTCGTATGCTCGTGAGCCCTTCTTCAGATCACATTCGTAAGCTCCCAGGCGCATGGTCCCTCCCATGTTCGTGATATTCTTCTGCTCTTCCATAATGTCAATGACATTATGGGGCGTCTTTTCATCCATCTCGCGACTGTTGGCGTCCGTGTAACCCAGGACGTTGCGGGCGAATTCAATCACCATCATCTGCATGCCATAGCAGATGCCGAAGGTAGGGATGTCGTGCGTGCGGGTATATTGAGCAGTTATGATCTTACCGTCTGTTCCCCGCTGTCCGAATCCCGGACAAATGATGATTCCATCCTGTCCCGTGAGTTTTTCTGCTACGTTCTCCTGGGTGATATATTGGGAATTGATAAAGGTGATATGTACTTTATAATCGTTGTAGGTTCCGGCAATATAAAGACTCTCGCGGATACTCTTATAGGCGTCCTGTAAATCGTACTTGCCGACCAGGCCGATCTGAACGGTATCCTTGGCTTTCTTCATGCGCTGCAGGAAACCTTTCCAGGGTTTCATCTCCGGCGTGGGGCCTACGGGAATCCCCATCTTCCTGAGGATGGCAGCATCCAGTCCCTGGTTCTGCATATTTACAGGAACCTCATAGATGCTGGGCATATCTTCACTCTGGATGACACAGTCCATATCCACATTACAGAAATCTGAAACTTTCTTCCGGATGGCATCGTTGAGATGCATCTCCGTGCGGAGAACCAGGATGTCAGGCTGGATGCCTACGCTTTGCAATTCCTTGACGGAATTCTGGGTAGGCTTGGTCTTGAGTTCATGTGCAGCCTTGAGGTAAGGGATATACGTAAGATGGATATTGACAGCATTCTTTCCCAGTTCCCGTTTCAACTGGCGGATAGCTTCCATATAGGGCGCGCTCTCAATATCACCGATCGTCCCACCGATCTCCGTGATGACGAAATCGTAATGATATTTCTGCCCGAGGAGTTTGATGTTACGCTTGATCTCGTTGGTGATATGCGGGACCACCTGAATGGTCTTGCCCAGATAGTCTCCCCGCCGCTCTTTATCGATGACTGATTTGTATATGCGGCCGGTGGTCATAGAATTAGCCTTGGTCGTATGAATACTTGTAAACCGTTCATAATGCCCGAGGTCAAGGTCCGTTTCCATTCCATCCACGGTGACATAGCACTCTCCGTGTTCGTATGGATTCAGTGTGCCCGGATCAATGTTGATATACGGATCAAACTTTTGAATGGTGATGTCATATCCCCTTGCCTGAAGGAGTTTACCTATTGATGCAGAGATAATTCCCTTTCCAATGGAAGAAACTACTCCACCTGTGACGAATATATATTTTGTTTCAGCCACGATAAATAAATATTTAAATTACCTTAGTTATAACTAATTTGCAAAGGTAGTATAAAATAATGAAAGTGCCAACCGTTTTGGATGATTTCGTGTGGCAGAATGTTCGTTTTCTCATTTTTATTTCATACCTTTGCCACCAACTGACAGACAAGAAAAGAAAATGAAATATCGGTTTTTGATCGTCCTGCTTCTGGTTTCGGTTCAAGTGGTTAAAGCACAGAGAATCGGCGGTGGACTTGGAAGAAATTATACAGGTGAATCTGAGATAGTCCGAAATTATCTGGATTCACTGAATACCTATAAGAGTTGGTTGGATACAACCTCTTTGGAAGGTGTGTTCGCTAAGGATACGATAGCGGCCCGTAATCATCTGATGAATCAGAACAGGAGTTTCTTCCTCTTGGCCCCTTTGACTTTCTATCATTTCCCTGCCGTTCATCTCCTCGGACTTCACTACGGACAGGACTCGGATCAGGCGGCAGACCAGTTCCTGGATTCTACTTTAATGAATATCTATCTGAACTATCCTCAACTGGTCCGTCAGAGTGAGAAAGTACTTATCGCCAATTCCTCGAACCTTGACAGGATGGAACCGTCAGCCCAGCAGACCCATCCGGATTTTGTGGATATAGTGTCCCCTAAAGCTCAGGAGCCTGATGTGGCTCCGATGGATCTCCTGGTCAGGAAGCCTAATTTCTGGACTTTCCAGGGCGATTATTATTTACAGTTCATGCAGAACTTTGTCTCCAGTAATTGGTATAAGGGGGGACAGAGTAATTATTCTATGCTGGGGAACGTTGTCTTCCAGGCTAATTATGATAATCACCAGAGGTTCTTGTGGAGTCATAAACTGGAAATGCAATTGGGTTTTCAGAATTCCAGGGGGGACAGCATCCATTCCCTGATGGCTACAGAGAACATGATCAGATATACGGACAAACTCGGGCTGCAGGCTACGAAAAACTGGTATTACACTTTCCAGACAATTGCCACAACTCAATTTACAAATACTTATAAGAGTAATGACCCGACGGTGTATGCAGCGTTCATGTCTCCTTTTAATCTTAACTTTTCAATCGGTATGGATTATAACGTCAACTGGCTGAAGAAGAAGTTGACGGGGACCGTTCATCTTGCCCCTGTTGCCTTAAACTGGAAATATGTCAAGATCAAGGATCTGGCTACTCGTTATGGCATTGACGAAGGAAAGCGTTCTCTGGTTGACTATGGTTCTGAGTTTACGATCGACCTGAAATGGCAGATGTCCGACTTGATCAAATGGAATACCCGCCTTTATGGCTATACTTCATACAAGAGGACAGAACTGGAGTGGGAGAATACGTTTGTCTTCCAGTTGAGTAAATTGATTTCCTGCAACCTTTTTGTTTTCCCTCGGTTTGATGATGGCGCCAGCCGTGGCATTCATGGATACTGGCAGCTGAAGGAATATCTGAGTGTCGGATTTTCCTATAGCCTGTAAAGCCTACGGGAGACTGGCGGTGTATCTGAGGCAGTCCGTCTCGTGCCCGGGTGAAAGTGCATCGCCGATAATCTGTAAGCGGGGATATTTCTGATCAGAAATATCCCCGCTTATCATTTTGTGGCGTGTCGGGATGGATTGCTTTCCTCCATCCTTCTTCATTCAGAACCGGAAGTCCACTTCTACATCCACGATAGAGTAGTTCTCCTTTTTCAGACTTCGGTCATTGACCATGGCGTATTCGCCATTGATCTCGAAATTGTGATCAAATTCATAGTCTAATCCTACTTCATACTGGGATCTCATCCTGGAAGCATCACCCGTTGGCTGATACATGTCATAGCGGGCTTTAGCGTGAAGGCGTTTCTG
>DHOX01000054.1:18324-33420 GCA_002409785.1 Prevotella sp. UBA5379
GAGATCGTGCAGTCGCCAGACGTGTTGTCATTGGTGTTACTTAAGGCCTTGGCAAAGGCCTGGCCGGTGGAATGGACAAATTCAGAACGTAAGGTCCAGTCATTGAAGAGATATTCGGCAGAGAAAGCGTACCTGCGCTGCTGAAGACTTCTTACCCCGTCATGCTGAATCTCCTGGCCTTGCGCGCTGGTGGTAGTCCAGGTGCCCTTGCGGGCATAGCTGCCGGTCCAGCCGAACGTGCCCAGACGCATGCCGGGAACAGGCATCACCCAGATACCGCCTATGATGTCTTTCTGTTGGTCTACGTCCTTGACATTAATACCCTGGCCATTGAAGATTCCTACTTGGTAATGTAATAAATTCCTGCCAGCAGCATTCTTCAGGAAATCTCCCTGCACCTGCAGTCCGATGTCCCTTCCGTTGGAACTATGTTCTCCATCACGGTCAGAGAATCCTGCCAGTTTCTCGACGGCCTGGCTGTAACTCATGAACCCCTGGTCGATCGGATTCATCGGATTCTCAAAAGTAAATGGGCGTTTAAATTGTCCTATCTTGATGCGGAGAAAATCGTATTTCTGCCATTCCGTAAACAGATCAACCAGTCTTGGAGAACTTCCCAGGGTAGAGGTGTTGCCGTTGATCTGGAGTTGGACTCTCCAGAAAAAGTCATTCATGATCCGTCCGTCGAGCATGATCCTGCCCAGTCGCAGGTTAAAAGAATTGGCTTTAGCTCCTTCTTGGCCACTGTACTGATACTGCGTCATTCCATATCCGGATAATTTTATACTGTTCATCCAGTCTGGCAATTTGGTCTGTGCGTGTGTGGTGCTGAAAAGGACAGCAGCGAAAGTGAGGAATAATCCTCTTTTGAAATTTGTCATAAATGTATAAATGGTTATAGTTAGATTTGAAAGCAATGCTATTTTTCTCTCTTCTCGAGCAGGACCACGTTCTCCACGTGAGGAGTATGGGGGAACATGTCCACCGGCTGCACTTCCACTACCCGATAGACGGGGTCAAGAACTGACAAGTCACGGGCCTGGGTGGCAGGGTTACAACTGACATAGACGATGCGCTCCGGTTCAGCATTGAGGATCACCTTGATGACCTCCGGATGCATGCCTGCCCTGGGAGGATCCGTGATGATGACCTCCGGGTGTCCGTGTGTCCGGACAAACTGGTCCGTGAGGATGTCTTTCATATCTCCTGCGAAGAAACAGGTATTGTCTATGCCATTGATAGAACTGTTCTCCTTGGCATTTTCGATTGCCTCCGGAACATATTCGATGCCAATGACCTTACGGGCACTCCCGGCGACGAAATTGGCAATGGTCCCCGTTCCGGTATAAAGGTCGTAGACCGTTTCTTTCCCTGTGAGTCCGGCAAATTCTCTTGCGACGCTGTAGAGGCGATAGGCCTGTTCAGTATTTGTCTGGTAAAAACTTTTTGGACCGACTTTAAAGGTGAGCCCTTCCATCTTTTCAAAAATATGATCCTTGCCCTTGAACACCTGGATGTCGAGATCCCCGATGGTGTCATTACATTTCTGATTGTTGACGTAAAGGAGAGAGGTGATCTGAGGGAAATGGTCTGCGATATGCTGCAGGAGAGCTTTCGCTTTCGGCTGGTCATCAGGCTGGTCATAATGGAACTGGATCAATACCATCCATTCTCCGGTATTGGAATTCCGGAACATGATATTTCTTAACAATCCGTGTTGGGCCCGTACATCGAAGAAAGTCATCCCGGTGGAAAAGGCATAGTCCCGTATTTCATTGCGGATCGCATTGTGCAGGTCATCCATCAGCCAGCATTTCTCTATCGGGTAGATCTTATCGAAAGCGCCTGTGATATGAAAACCGATACAATTATCCTGTTGGCTGGAGCGCCTGATCTGGAGTGCTGTGTGGCCATTCTCGTCGGCATGGTCATCTTTAGGGAGCTGGTCTAATTCCTCTTTGGTGTACCATCGCTTGTTGGCACAGCCGAATTCGAGTTTGTTACGGTATTCCCTTGTCTTTTCTGAACCGATAATGGTCCGGAACTCAGGGAGTTGGATCTTTCCTATTTTCGTAAGTTGGTCAAGGACCTGCTGCTGCTTGGCCTTTAATTGTTCAGGGTAGGGGAGGTTCTGCCATTTGCAACCTCCGCAGATGCCGAAGTGCGTGCAAAAGGGTTTTTCCCGTACGGCACTGTAATGCAGGAACCTGACGATCCTACCTTCACAGAAGTTGTGCTTTTTCCTTGTGATCTGAACATCTGCAATATCACCGGGGACACAGAAGGGAACGAAGATGACTTTTTCCTGATCGTGAAACAAGCATTTTCCTTCTGCTGCTACCTTTTCAATGGTTACCCCTTCGAGGAGAGGTAAGACCTTTTTCTTTGCCATAACTTAATAAAATTTTGTCGCAAAGGTAAGAAATAAACTGTAATTGAGCAAGTATCTTCCCTTTCTTCCCTTCTTTTCAGGAATAAAAAGACCGGTGTCTCTTTGAAAAATGTTTCCTGGAAAGGGTGAGAACAGGAGTTGGTTCATGTCTGGCCGCAGGGGAGGAAGAAGGGATACGGAGGAATGAAAAATAGCCCTAAAATAAGAGGCCACTTTTTTGGTTGCCTCCTTTTTATTTTCTACCTTTGCGCATCATGTATCAGAATTCTTTGAAACTTAAAACCGGATTATCAATAGTTGTATTTATCCTTTGTATGCTGAACGTTCATGCGCAGATGGAAAATCCGGTGACGGCGGGAGGGGCCGGAGTGGACCAGGTGAGATTCGGAACCTCTTACGTTACTGCCCTTGAAGATTTCCAGCGGCTTTGGGGGAGTCCAGAGGCATCTGACTCGGCTTCGATCCTCTATACGGATAAAACTTTCCAAGGGATAAAATTTGACAGAATAGAACTGGACTTCCAATATGTTGATACTTTAAGCTATTTCAATCAAGCCCGTTTTTATAAGTTTTGCCCGAGTAAGGGCCAGGCCATCCGGGAGATGAAAATCCTTGCAGGACGTCTGGGCAAAGTATATTCGGTAAGCTATGATGAAGAAGAGGGCGGCACACCTTTTTATAAAGGAGGATGTGCCCCTGTAGGACTGGATGACCTGTTTACCGTATTTGTCGCTCCTCAGGAGAGACGTTGGACGTGTCAGCTCCGGTATGGTGCTTTTTCTTATGCACACCCGGGCGCATGAGCGCTGCCGGGAAGGGTGCATGGGGAACGTGCAGGAATGCAGAGAGAAGATAATTTTGACTAAAAAGAATAGATGGTGAATATGAAAAGACTTTTTTTAATTCTGTTTGCAGGGCTTCTTTCGCTTCAGGTTCCTGCCCAGTCGGCAAGGAAAATGTGGCTTGCCATGCCAGATTCCATCATACCTTATTTAAATGCCAACCTGAGGCAGGAGTTTGTAGATTTTGCCGATATGAAAGTGAAGGCGGATGTGAAGAACCTGCTGAATGGCAATTGTGAGATGGATACCTTGACAAATGATTATGTTCATCTGACTTTAAATCTTTCGACGACGCTGGAGATGAAATTGCTTCCCCGTGAAAATGGAGATTCCATCCTTTGTCTTGTCAGAACGTTCAGTGCCCCCTCAAAGGAGAGTGATATCCGGTTCTATGATTCATCCTGGCATGCCCTTGCTTCGAAAGACAGACTGCCGGATGTGAAACCGGAAGATTTTATCTTCCGGCCTGATACCATGTCAGTAGAGCGTTTTGACAACCTTAGGGCAATGATTGAACCCTATCTGATTTCTGCAAAACTTTCTCCCGGTGATGATTCTATGGTCCTGAGTTTGGCTGCTCCGCTGGTAGGTTCGACGGAAAGGAAAGCAGTAGAATCCATCCTTGTGCAAAAGAAACTTAATTGGCAGAATGAAAGGTTTAAGTAATATTAAAGTATAGCAATTCTTTATGTCAAAAACTTGCATATAAAGGAAATTGTTGTACTTTTGCACTGTGTTTTTCATGGTATTAGATTATTAAGGTTAATAAAAGATTGGTTGTCGTGAGACAATCAATTTTTTTTTGCCCTTATTTGACCTATGGATAAAAGAAAGAATTGGCAGGAAATGAGGTTTCTTCCTGAACAGAAAAAATCTTCAGTGATTTCTGTCTGTTCTCAATAAAAGTCTTTATCTTTGCAATAATTATCAATTCTATGTCGAAATGAATTTAAAGATACGCTTAGCCGCGATGAATTTCCTTGAATTTGCTGCCTGGGGAGCTTACCTGACTTCAATGGGGACTTATTTGGTGAATATCGGCTTGGGTTCTGAAATCGGTTGGTTTTATGCGGTGCAGGGAATTGTTTCCATTTTTATGCCGGCATTGATGGGGATTATTGCCGATCGCTGGGTACAGGCGCAACGGTTGTTGGGCTTTTGCCATCTTTTTGCCGGATTGTTCATGTTTGCCGCTGCTTATTATGCTTTTTCACAACAGTCCAATATCCAGTTTGGTATTTTGTTCTTCCTCTATACGATCAGCGTAGCTTTTTATATGCCTACTCTTGCCCTAAGCAATTCCGTGGCCTATAATGCGTTGACGAAAGCCGGTATGGATACCGTGAAGGATTTTCCCCCCATACGTGTCTTCGGGACGATAGGATTTATCTTCATGATGTGGATGGTCGACATCCTTGGCTTTCAGCCGAATCAGAATCAGTTTATCGCTTCCGGCATTTGCAGCATCATCTTGTTCTTCTATACCTTTACCCTGCCCCGTTGTGATACCCATAACGGAGAAGAGAAGAAGTCTATGGTGGATGCTTTTGGCTTGCGGGCTTTTGCCTTATTCAGGAAGAAGAAAATGGCAATCTTCTTTATATTCTCCATGTTGCTGGGGGTAAGTTTACAGATCACGAATGGTTTTGCTAATCCTTTTATCACCAGTTTTAAGGATATTCCTGAGTATGCCAACACTTTTGGTGTCAATCATGCGAATATCCTGATCTCGCTTTCTCAGGTGAGTGAGACCTGTTGCATCCTCCTCATCCCTTTTTTCATGAAGCATTACGGCATCAAGAATGTCATGCTGATGGCTATGTTTGCCTGGGTTTTCCGTTTCGGCCTGTTTGGTTTCGGCAATCCCGGATCAGGGGTGTGGATGTTTATCCTGTCCATGATCGTATATGGTGTTGCCTTTGATTTTTTCAATATTTCCGGTTCACTGTTTGTCGATCAGTCAACTGATCCGAAGCTCCGTTCCAGTGCCCAGGGGTTGTTTATGCTGATGACGAATGGGATTGGGGCTACCGTGGGGACATTATCTGCCCAGGCCGTCGTGAATGCGCATACGGTAATGAAGGCCGGGATGGCAAGCACCGACTGGCGGTCTTGCTGGCTTATTTTTGCCGGTTACGCCTTGGTTGTAGCAGTATCCTTTGCGTTGATATTCCGTCCCAAGAAGGAGGGTGTTGTGGCATGAAGAAAATTCAAGTTCATTTCGGTGGCGTTTCAGAGATCGTGGGTTCCAGTGATATAGGATTGCTGACCCTGTTGAATGAAGATGAGACGAGGGAACTGGTGGTGACGTGTGACAAGCAGATGATGTATCAGTTTGCCTTGCGTACTCAACCTGTATCCGGTGTTGACCGGTTACTGCCTGAAGTATTGTGGGGGGTAATCCACAATCAGAGCGAAATAACTTTTGAAATAGATATCAATGATATTATTGACGGTGAGTATAGTGCTTTTCTGATGAATCAGGATACACTTGAAGAAATACCCATGCGGGCCAGTGATGCGATCCTGCTGTCTGTCATCGGCAAAATTCCCGTCTATGCTGATGCGGAGTTGATGAGACGACAAGGGGTGGCCTATCATCCCCAGTCTTCCGGTATGTCATTGCCGATAAATATCATCAGCGATCAGATGTTGCAAAGTGCATTGGATAAAGCTGTGAAGGAAGAAAATTATGAACTGGCGTCCTTATTGCGTGATGAGATGAGGCGTCGGAAGAACAGGCAGCATCCGATGAAGGAACAGAAATCATGAAAGAAGACCGATTTTTTTATGTTCCTGATGCCGGCTCTCTGAAAGAGTTGCCCTTTGACGAAGCGATGCATGCCATGCGTGTGTTGCGTCTCAAGAGCGGGGACGAGATATTCCTGATGGACGGTGTGGGAAACTTTTATCGTGCGGAGATCACCCTGGCAGCTACCAGGCGCTGCCTTTACAAAGTTCAGGAAAAACTGCCTCAGAGGCACAGGTGGATGGGACATATACATCTTGCCATCGCTCCGACAAAAGTGATGGATCGTATCGAATGGATGGCAGAGAAAGCTACGGAAATCGGGTTTGATGAACTTTCATTCCTCAATTGTAAGTTTTCCGAACGGAAGGTCATGCGTACTGTCCGTCTGGACAAGATCATCATTTCGGCTATGAAACAGAGCCGGAAGCCATGGAAGCCGGTCTTGCATCAGATCGTCCGTTTCGAGGATTTTGTTATCGCTCCCCGCCGTGGACGGAAGTTTATCTGTCATTGCTATCCGGAGATCCCACAGAAAGATTTTTATACAGAACTTCAGCGTTCCGTGCTTGATCGCCAGGATGCAGAAGTAACTGTGCTGGTGGGGCCTGAAGGAGATTTCTCCATCGATGAGGTAAAGTTGGCCATGGAGCATGGCTATGAGTCCGTAACCCTGGGGTCAAGTCGCCTGCGGACGGAGACAGCAGGACTGTATGCGGTTATGTTGTCGAATCTTGTGAACAGATGTCAGTAATTTTTATTATACCCCTGATAGATACTTGAATAATTTAATTGGTGAGAAAATGCAAATGCTCAAGTTGTTAACTTCACGTTTATGCCTTTTATTTTCAGGTGTAATTGTGTTATTCACTTCCTGTTCGGGGAATGATTATCTGAATGCCATACCCGGTGAGAGTACGGCCCTCATTTCCCTGGATATGCAGAAGATAGCGGAAAAATCCCCAGGGAAGGATGAAAATACAGTCCTGAAGTCTATCCTGCATGTGAAGGACATTTCTGATTGCGGTATTGATGTGGCTCATAAGATGTATTTCTTCGAGTCGCAGGACGGTAATCTCGGTCTTTGTGCCAAAGTAAAGGACGAGGATGATTTGGAGAGTTGGCTTCAGCAACTCTCCCATAAGGGAATATGCCAGCAGCTCAGTGAGCACCGGGGATTGCAGTTTACCGTCTTCAAGAGTGCATGGGTGTTGGGATTTTCCCGCCATGCCATGCTGATCATGGGACCGGTGGCAGTGAGCGCACAGGCTGAGATGATGCAGCAAATGGCAACTTACCTGAAGGAGGACGAAGATGACGGCATCAAGAGCAGTCCTCTTTTTGACCGTTTGGATACCATGGCTACGCCCATGGCAATGGTCGCCCAGGCCCAGTCATTACCACAGAAACTCGTTGCACCGTTTACTATCGGAGCCCCCCGCGGGACGGATGCTACGCAAGTGCTGATCGCCGCGGATATTATGAAGAAAGGGAATGTCCTGTTGTTCCATGGCACGACTTTCTCCCTTAATCAAGGAGTGGATGCAGCCTTGAAAAAGGCGGTGAAGGTGTACCGTCCCATCACGGGCCGGTATGCCCTGACCATGCCAGCAGATGCAATGGCTGGGGTGTTCATGAATGTGGATGGACATCAGTTCTTGCCGTTGATGCAGAATAACCGCGGACTGACTGCTCTTCTTGCCGGCGTGAATGAGGCGATCGATGTCAATAGTATCATGAATAGTGTTAACGGGGATATGAATATCATCCTTCCCGGCATGAGTGACAACAGTTTGCAGATCATGTGGGGTGCCAAACTGGCCAACAGTGACTGGTTGGCTGATGTGGGCTATTGGAAGCAGAGTGTACCCAAAGGCGGGAAAATTTCAAACTGGCATAAGAATGCCTATTATTATACGGACAAGAAGACGGCCTTCTACTTCGGGGCTTCCGATGACCTGCAATTCTATAGTGGCAGCAGTGCCGAGCTGGCTGAGAGTTCCATAAGGAAGAGCCCGAGACCTATCCCGGTTCCATTACAAAGATTCATTATAGGGAAAAAGATGGTGATGATCATCAACCTCGTGAATTCCGGAAAGGATAAGAAGTCAGATGCGCTCTCTGTCTTTACAGGTTTTCTCAGTCCGTTGTTCGGGAAGGTCAATTCAATTGTCTATACCATGAAATAAAGAAATATCATTTATGTTTTATAGTGAAAAATAGTTGGTTGTTTATACATTAAAGTAATGAACAAAATTCAGTTAAGTTCGGTCATCCCCCAGGTTTTTTCCTCTCAGGCTGATCAGTTGCATTCTGATATTTGGAATACAGACGTAACCTTTGAGAAGGGACACCTTTATCTCGTTGAGGCGGATAGTGGAAAGGGCAAGAGTACATTTTGCAGTTATATTATCGGCTATCGCCATGACTATTCCGGCAGTGTCCTATTTGATGGTACGGACTCCCATACCTATGAAGTCCCCGACTGGGTAAAAATCAGGACATTCCATATCTCACATCTCTTTCAGGAGCTGCGCCTTTTCCCGGAGCTTACGGCCATGGAGAACGTGATGATCAAAAATAGTCTCACGGGCTTAAAATCACGGGAAGAGATTGTAGACTGGTTTGACCAACTCGGCATTGGAGATAAATTGGATGCCAAGATCGGCAGGATGTCTTTCGGCCAGCAGCAGCGGGTAGCCATGATACGTGCTCTGGTCCAGCCATTTGACTTTATTCTGGCTGATGAGCCTATCTCTCACCTGGATGATCATAATTCCTGTATTATGGGTAATATTATGATGGCAGAAGCGAAAAAGCAGGGAGCAGGGGTCATCGTGACCAGTATCGGTAAGCAGATGGATCTGCCTTACGAGAAAACATTCCGTTTATGATTCTTTTATCCGATATTTAAATTGTTTGAACAATGAATTTAGTTTGGAAATTACTGAAACAACATATCAGCGTCCCCCAGTTTGTAGGCTTCTTCTTCGCCAATCTCTTCGGTATGCTTATTGTATTGCTTGGTTTTCAGTTTTATCATGATGTAATTCCTATTTTCACCTCCCAGGACAGTTTTATGAGTGCTGATTTCATGATTGTCAATAAGAAGATCAGTACGGCAAATACGATTAACGGGAGTTCAAATACTTTCAACCAGAGTGAGATCGCTGATCTTTCTGCCCAGAAATTCGCCAGGAGAGTAGGGAAATTTACTCCTACAGAATATAAGGTGAATGCCTCCATGGGGGTGAATGGTACCAATGTGTTGAATTCTGAGATACCTATAGAGTCCGTTCCCGATGGTTTTGTCGATGTTTCCCTGAAGAACTGGCAATACCATCCTGGTGCCAAGGTCGTTCCGATCATTATCCCTCGGGCTTATATTACGATGTATAATTTCGGTTTTGCCCAGAATCATGCTCTGCCGAAGATCAGTGATGGACTTGCTGGGATGATTGACTTCAAGATGTTCATTCAGGGCAATGGGCATAATGACCAGTTTCAAGGTAAGGTGATCGGATTTTCCAGCAGATTGAATACCATCTTGGTACCTCAGAGTTTCATGGACTGGAGTAATCCCCGATATGCTCCGTTCAATCATAGTCAGCCTACTCGTCTGATCATGAAAGTAGGGAACCCTGCGGATGAAAGTATCGGAAAATACTTAGGTCACAAAGGCTATGAGATCGAAGATGACAAACTGAATGAGGAAAAGACGACTTATTTTCTGAAGATGATGGTCTCCATGGTCATGATCGTAGGACTGGTTATTTCAGTCTTGAGTTTTTATATCCTGATGTTGAGCATTTATCTGCTGGTACAGAAGAATTCTTCAAAGTTAGAGAACCTGCTGTTGATCGGGTATAGTCCGAAGAGTGTCGCCAGGCCATACCAGTTTCTGACGATTGGTCTGAATGTCGGCGTGCTGCTTCTGGCATGGATTGCTATTTTCTTTATCCGGGGATATTACATGAATATTCTGGAGACCCTTTTCCCCGAGTTGAATGACGGTAACCTCCTGCCCACGATTATTGTAGGATTATGCCTGTTCGTCCTCGTTTCAGTTCTTAACATCATCGCAATCCGAAGGAAGATCATGAGAATCTGGTACAGGAAGGATTAAGGATCTGCTTATGGTGACAACGTATGATGTCATAGCAGGATGACCTGAGGTGTCAGCGAGGACTACCCCTCAAGTTTGGAAGTCTCACAAATGTAATGGTTTGTGAGACTTTTCCGTAAATTCTGTCAAAATGTTATCTGGTGGTTTGAAAAGATACATGATTATGTAAAAATCTTTGCATAATGCATCCTTCAGGCAGTGGGATGGACAAAGTGTCAGAAAGCCCTTCAAACCGGTCATTTTGGTCCCCTTATTATCGCTGTCAGAAAGCATCCTCAGGAATTGATCAAAATCATGAATTCTGCTTTTTCGGAGTTCTTTTCTTACTTTTTCATCATTTTGTAACAAAGTTATGATCTTTTTTAATTAAATTTGCAGAGTACTTAGAAAAAGGGAGACTCCCCTAAATATTATTAATCATTTTTAGTTTAAGTTATGCAAAAAAGATTGCATTTTCTAATGGCTCTTCTGTTGTTTTTCAGTGCAACAGTAATGGCCCAGGTGACAACTTCAAGTTTAGACGGAAAGGTTGTTTCAAATGGTGAAAATGTCGTCGGTGCTGTCGTGACTGCTATTCACGAACCGTCCGGAACGCGGTATCATGCAGTGACCAATGCCGATGGACGGTACACCATCCAGGGTATGCGTGTAGGTGGCCCTTACACGGTGACGATTAACTATATCGGTTACAAGAAAGAGACCAGAAAGAACATTAGTCTGGCTCTTGGTGAGCCAGAAGTTCTCAATGTAGATTTACAAGAAGATGCTCAGACGCTCGGTGAGGTTACCGTTACGGGAAAGGCGGGAAGAGGAGGCTATGGCGCTTCTTCCAATTTCTCCCAACAGCAGATCGAAGATGCGCCGACCATTGATCGTAATATCTACGATGTGGCCAAGCTCTCTCCACTGGTAAATGTCAACAGGCATGGGGGCATTTCTATTGCAGGAACGAACAACCGGTATAATTCCTTCCAGATAGACGGTGTAGTGGCCAATGATGTTTTCGGCCTTTCTTCTACGGGAACGAATGGCGGCCAGACCAATGCTAACCCGATCTCTATGGATGCGATCGAACAGATACAGGTTGTGGCCTCTCCTTTTGATATTCGCCAGAGCGGATTCACAGGAGGTGCTATCAATGCGATTACTAAATCCGGTACGAATAAATTTACGGGGACTGCATTCAGCTACTATACGAATGAGAACATGTATAGCCACTGGAGCCCATACTATGATAAGGAACAGAAATTGACGAATGAGACCACACAGACCTATGGCTTTACCTTCGGTGGCCCGATCATCAAGGATAAATTGTTCTTCTTTACTTCGCTGGAATATCGCAAGCACTCCTATCCCTCACAGTTTTATGCCGGCGCTCCGGGTTATTTCATGACGACTGCCATGGCAAAGGCGATGGCTGACAAGTATTATGATGTGACGGGGATACAGGAGACCTATAACAAGCGCAATATCAACCAGGAGGGAACGTCTGTTTTAGGACGTCTGGACTGGAATATCAATAGTAAGAGCACTTTGTCATTCCGCTATCAGGGTAATTTCTCCTACGATGATAACTTTGGGATCGGTGCCACTTCATTTATCTTCAACGGTTCAGGTTACCGGATGAAGAATACTACTCATTCCCTGGTGGCTGAGTTGAATTCCCATATTAATGATAACCTTTATAACGAACTTCGTTTCGGTGCAACCTTTGTCCGTGACCATCGTGATATAAGTTATAAGGGTCCTACGATTTATATCAACGCTTCTCCTAAGGTCAGTATGGGAACAGAATATTCTTCCGGCGTGAACATGCTGAACCAGAATAACTGGACATTAGAAGACAACCTCTCTATCTATTATAAGAATCACACCTTTACGCTGGGTACTCATGATGAGTATTATGACATGAAGAATGGTTTCATCCAGGCTGCATTCGGAGAATATGTCTATTCAACGGTCGATCAGTTCTTGAATGATCAGAATCCAGACAGTTTTGTCTATAAGTATTCAGATCCGACGCTGACCGGTACGACACAGTGGAAGACTCCTTTTAAGGCAGGGATCTTTGGCATTTATGCTCAGGACAAGGTGGATTTGTCCACACGGTTCCAGTTGACATACGGTCTGCGTTTTGATGCGCCGTTCTATTTCAACCATCCTACCTGGAATACAACCTTTAATCAGACTGTAGACTGGGCCGGAAACGATGGAGTACGTGTAGGCCGCCGTCCGGCTACGATGATTGCCGCTTCTCCACGCCTTGGGTTCCGCTGGTATCTCAACGACAGCCATAGCAGTTTGCTGCGTGGCGGTGCAGGAATATTCAACGGACGGGCTCCTTTTGTCTGGATAGAGAATGCGTGGGCCAATACCGGTATGGAAATGAAGGGTGGTACGCTGTACACAAATGATAAAGCTGGAACTAAAGCACCGAAATTTTCTGAATATGGTAACAAGGATCCTATGGATGCATTGAATTCTGATAAAGCCAGCGCTGCTACGCCTGATATTGTTACTGTTGATCATAAATTCCGTTTTCCGCAGGCCTTCCGTACGAACCTGGCCTGGGAGCAAGAACTGCCTTTCGGCATTAAGATGACATTGGAGGCTTTGTACTCTCGTTCTTTGAATGCTGTTTTCTTTGAAAATCTAGCCCTTCAGCCTAATGGAACCGTTTATGCTGTCCCGGGGGTGAAGAATTCTGCGACGGTCTACTATTCCAGTGTTCGTTCCAGCAATCTTGCTGATGGGAGTGGAACCTATAGTGTCAATTCCATCATTAATATGAAGAATACTAATCAAGGACATAGTTACAGTCTCAGTGCAAAGTTAGAGAAGAACTTTGCCTTCGGCCTTGACCTGATGGCCAGTTACACCTTCGGACATTCCTATTCCGTGAATGATGGTACTTCATCTGTTGCCAGTTCCAACTGGGGCTATTGTTACAGTACTGATCCTAATCATGAGGCACTGGCTTATTCAATGTTTGACATTCCTCATAATGTTCTGGTGGAAGCTACTTATAATACCCCTCGCTATGGAAACGGCCGTTTCCAGTCTCATTTTACGTTGACTTATAATGGCTTCAGCGGACAGCGTTACAGTCTTACCATGTCAGATGCTTCGAGTTCTTCCTTCAACGGTGACTATAGCCGGGGCAACTCCTTGCTGTACATTCCTACACAGGATGAACTTGCCCAGATGAATTTCGTGGATACGAAAGATTCCAAGGGCAATGTGACAACGACAGCCGAACAGAACCGGAAGGAGTTTGAAGATTGGATAGAGAGTAATAAGTATGCCAAAGACCATCGTGGCCAGTATGCAAAGCGCAACTCTATTACTGCTCCCTTTGAAAATCATTTCGATTTCCATTTTGCCCAGGATTTCTTCTACTTGAAAGAGCGTGGGAGCAAGGTGTCTCTGGTATTTGATATTCTCAATGTCAGCAATATGATCAATAAGCACTGGGGTAAGTTCTATTCCAGTTTGTGGAATGCGAATATCCTTCAGGTGCAAAATGTCGCTTTTGATAAGACATCGAAGATTGCGACTCCTTCTTATACCTTCGTGGGCGAGACTCCTGCAATCAGTGACTATTCCAGCCGCTGGCACATGCAGATCGGCCTTCGTGTAACATTCTAAGGACAGTGCTGCTGTAAAAGCAGACAAGAATAAAAAAATTGGGGTATCTCCTGGAGGGGATATTCCAATTTTTTTGTTATCTTTGTCCTTGTTTTTACTTCAGATTAACAGATATATTTATGATTATAGATTTTGATCAGATCAAGGAAGCCCATATTCAAAACTTCAAGGGAGGTAAGGGCGAGTTAGATACACGTAATTACGTGGATGATAAAGTGAAGATCATGTATTCGACCCTTCGTCCCGGGGCTTCTACCGGCCTACATACCCATGAAGGGAACTGTGAGATTATTTTTGTGATTAGTGGGGTAGCAACCTTCCATTTTGACGGGAAGGTAGAGGTGGCTCGCGAGGGTCAGGTGCATTATTGTCCGATGGGCCATTCTCATTACATGGAGAACCTTACCGACCATGACCTGGTATACTATGCCATCGTTCCGGAACATCACTGATCAGGGGCGTTATCTGGCGGAATAGGGGTGACGGGCACGCGGCCACTGTCCTGAAGTTGTTGCAGACGGCGCCTGGCTACCGGGTGACCGGGATAGAGTGTCAAGGCTTTCTGATAGTTCTTTGCGGCAGCGTCGTATATCTTTTCAGTTTCACATTCTTTTCCTAAAAGGACATATTCCGTGGATAATTTCTTCAGGTAGGTTTCCTTTTCCTTCCAGTCTTCCTTCAACTGTTCGTTTTCTTCACGGAGTTGGTTGATCACATTCAGCTCACGGCGAATTAGTCGTTTGGCGGCAGGTTGTTCAATATCATAACGGCTGTGGATGGCCACGAAGAAATGATCAATGGCCGCCTGCATGTCACCTCGTTCAAAGGCTTGCAGCGCTTGGGCATATTCCTGGTCAGCTTTACTTTGTGCAAGAGCTGTCTGGATAATATTCCTGTTATTGTAATTCCTGGCAAATTGCCTGACCTCATTATGCACGAAAACTTCATCCCTGCGGATGGGCTCTTTCAGACTGATCCCCTGCAATGAAGTGCAGCGTGAGAGGGCAACATAGGTCTGGCCGCAGGCAAATACTCCGCCGGTAAAATCTATCTTGACTTGGTTGAAGGTTAACCCCTGACTTTTATGAACGGTTATCGCCCATGCCAGACGGATGGGATACTGGATATACCTTCCTATTTCTTCTTCCTCAATTTTCTTTTCCGTTTCATCGAAATGATAACGGATATTGCTCCAGGCAGTTTGCTCCACGGAGACTTCCTCTCCCTTTTCTGTTGTGATATAGATCAGGGCGTCCTGAGGATTTTCTTTGATATTGTCATATCCTGTGACCGTTCCCAGTGTTCCGTTCACCCACTGATGATTGATGTCATTCTTGAT